>JBEGQV010000033.1:0-7466 GCA_041180785.1 Bacteroidota bacterium
ACGCAGCTCATGTGGTAGACCTAGAGGTAAAAAATGGGGATCCAGTTATAAACAAGGTGTTTTGTGCACTTGATTGCGGCATTGTCATCAACCCTGATGGTGCCATCAATTTAGCGGAAGGTGGCATCATTGATGGCATTGGAACAGCATTATATGGCAAACAAAGCTTCAAAAAAGGCGTGCCACAGGCAAGCAATTTTCACAATTATCGCATGATTCGCATGAGCGAGTCACCAAAGGCAATTGATGTAAAATTTGTTAAAAACGAAATCGACCCAACAGGTATGGGTGAACCCGCCTACCCTCCTGTTTTTGCTGCCTTAGCAAATGCCCTTTACCAAGCAACTGGCAAAAGGCATTATGAACAGCCTTATGTTTCTTAGAACTGTAGAATAGTAGAACTGTAGAATAGTAGTTTATTTTTCTAAGTACTAAAGTTCTATGTACTACAGTTCTAAGTAATACAGTTATTACAGACTCCCCCTCAGCGTAATGCCAAACGTTCTTGGATCCCCTAAGACTGCTGCATAATGGCCAGCATTACCGGCTGCGGGCAATAATTGCTCGAAATAATCGACTCCTGTTACATTTCTTGACCAAATTGAAACCGACAATCCTTTACTGGCTTTAAATCCTAATCGTGCATTTAACAAATTATATCCAGCAATGTTTAAATATTTGGAAGGAGATGGACTCGAGGAGAATTCACTTCTTCCATAGGAATCAAGTGCAACATAAAATTCGCCAATTTCACCAAAAAGTTTAGCGGCAGTGGTATATTCTGCCCCAAATGATCCAACAAATTTAGAAACACCAGGCAACACACCGCCTGAAATATCTTTAAAAGATGCACCACCTGTTTCTTCCAATGGAACAGGCGCGTTTTTGAAACTTACATATTTAGCATCAGTAAAAGCAACGTTTCCATAAAAATTAAAATGTTTAGTTAAACTAACCGTTCCTTCAACCTCTACACCTTGCACTTGTACCTGCTCTGCATTGGCTAAATATCCACGATTTACCGATAAATCTGCCGTTTGAACGTTGGTTTGATAATCGTATATATTGGTTTGATAAACTGTTGCATTTAATGTAGAATTTTTACTTGGTCGCGTTTTAATTCCCCATTCAAGATGCTGCACTGATTCAGGTTTTACGGTTGCTAATTCGATCATAGGTTGACCATTCAAAGAAGGTAGTCCTCCTAAATTAAGCCCGATGGGTTTAAATCCTGTTGAATAGGTCGCAAAAGTATTTAAAGATTTATGAAAACGATATGCTAAGGTAATTTGTCCGGAAAAATTGGTATTATCAATGTCTTCATTGAAACTTTGATCGGAGTAGACTAATTTTTTCAAGGCAATTAAAGCTGGATCAGTAGTTTGTAAGCCCCCATAGGTTGTTCTAGAAAAACTTATTTGTTTACGATCGTAATTGTAACGAATACCTGGCATTAAACTCAATTTGTTGGAAACTGCAATGTCCAATTGACCAAATAAGGCAGCACTTTTTGTGTTCATATTTTGTCGAGTTTTAATGCCATATCCATCTAAAAGTCCTGGTGTTTTCCATAAAGGACTGGTAGTACTCTGAGAAAATCTCCATTGAGCAGAACCCGATTCTTCTGTCTGATCAGGATCTGAAATTAAATCTTGTGCAAAGTAAAACGCACCAAAAACAGCTGATATGTTCGAATGCAATGCACCAGACCAACGAATTTCTTGTGAATATTGATTGTGTTTCGAAGGGGCTTGGGATAACTTCAATGCCTGAAGTCCAGTGAAATCACGGTCAGAAGATGGATCCCAATTCCAAAAACGCCATGCAGTAGTGGAGGTTAATGTTCCAGCACCCAAGGCAATATCTGCATTTACAGAAGCCCCTCCCAATTCTTGATTGGAGCGCCAAGGTGTATCCGTATCAATCAAACGATCAAATGGATTTCTGGAAGGAACCGTATAATTTAAATCTTTAATAATAGCATCAAATTGTCTGTATGCAGCTCTTAAAGTAGGTACTACTCCAGCAAATACTTGCGCATAACCATTAGGTCTTTGACGGGTATAATCACCGATAAAAGTAATTTTAACTTGATCAGAAGGTACAAACAATAATTGACCTCTCAATCCCAAATTATTCAAATCATTCACATTTTGTTGTGAATTAATGTTATATAAAAGACCATCTCTTTGGGTTCCTGAAAAAGATAATCGAGCTGCCAATTTATTGCTTAATGGACCCGTAATTGATGCTTTTGCTTGAACAAAGCCATAATTTCCATACCCTAATTCAAACGTGGAGCCCGGAGTAAAACTTGCCTTTTTGGTGGTGATATTGAAATTACCAGCAGTCGTATTTTTTCCATATAAGGTTCCCTGCGGACCACGCAAAACCTCCACCTGTTCTACATCAACAAAATCCATGGTGGTTGCTGCCGGACGCGCATAATAAACACCATCCACATAAAAACCAACACCTGGATCAATGCCATCATTGGTTAAACCAAAGGTTGTTCCTAATCCTCGAATACTTAAAGAGGTATTTCTTGGATTGGAAGAATATAATTGAACGGAAGGAATTAATTCTTTTAAACGATTCACATTAAATGCACCTGTCTCTGCAACCTTTGCTCCCCCAATCGCTGTAATCGGAATCGGCACATCCTGGGCAACCTCCTTTCTTCTTCTAGATGTTACCACCACCTCATTCAATTGTTCGGAAGACTCCTTTAAATAAATTTTAACGGGATTACCTTCTGCCAAAAATTCTCTTTTCTGATATCCCACAAAACTTACAATCAAGGTATAAGGTAATTTTTGACCCGTTTGAAAATAAAAGTTACCGTCAATATCTGTCTGCACCCCATGCGTTGTGCCCTTGATAAGAACAGATGCTCCCGGAATTGGCTGGTTTGACTTTTCATCTAATACGATACCCGCCAAGGTAGAATTAATAACAGGCTTACTTGTTTGAGCAATTGAAAAATTGTACAAAAACAGGAAACTTAAAAAATAAAATAAAATTCTTTGCTGCATGATTGTGAATTTTAAGGTGTATTGCATTGTTTTTAGTATTTACTATATAAACTCTATATTTTTAGTAGATTATTGTGCAAAAGTAAGACAAGATTTTTAAAAAACAAATTTATTTTAGAATTGTAGAATTGTAGAATAGTGGAAAATTAGAATAGAAGTATTATGATTTGTGAATTGTGCATTGTAAATTGAAATACCATGAAACGATTCATTCTGCTTTTTCTGATTTCATTTCCCTATCTGTTGACTTCACAAAAAAGTCAAATGATTCAGCATGTTATGATCGTTGATGGAACTGGGCGAAAGGCATTTAAGGGTTCCGTACGAATAGTTGGCAATCAAATTGTTGGCTTAGGGCAATTAAAGCCCTTGAAAAATGAAAAGGTAATTCATGGAAATGGCTTAACCCTTGCTCCTGGATTCATCGATTCGCATTCGCATCATTTAAATGATGTATTGGAGCATCCGGATGCGATTTCTACAGCTAATCAGGGTGTAACAACGGTGGTAGTGGGACAAGATGGTGAGAGTCTTCCCGTATCCGAAATTGATTCCCTCCTAAAAAAAACGCCTGTAGCAGTCAATTTGGCTACCTACACGGGTCAAAGTACCCTGCGTGAAAAAGTCATGGGTGCCGACAATCTGTTACGTGCCGCTACACAAGCAGAAATTGAACAAATGAAACTTCTTTTGCAAAAGGATTTAGCACAAGGTTCATTAGGTTTATCCACGGGATTAGAATACGAATCCGCGTTTTATTCAACGCGGGATGAGGTCCTGCAGCTTGCTGACCAAACAGCAACAGCAAAAGGTCGGTATATTTCACACATCCGCAGTGAAGATATCAACATGACCGATGCATTGGATGAAATCATCGATATTGGTCGAAAAACAAAGATTCCGGTACAAATTTCGCACATCAAATTGGCCAAAAAAGGCGATTGGGGAAAAGCCCAAGAAATTATTAAACAACTTGAAATGGCACGCAAGGAAGGAATCGACATCACAGCCGATGTCTATCCGTATAATTTTTGGAATTCCACCCCCCGCGTACTATTTCCCAAAAGAGATTATAATAATATAGAAAGTGCAAAATTCGCAACCGAGGAATTATTTGATCCATCCCAATCTTACCTAGTAAAATTTGCCGCTCATAAAGATTATGAGGCAAAAACATTGAGTGAAATTGCACAAATTCGAAAAGAAACAGAAGCTCAGACCTTAATAAACCTCATTCAGCTTTCAGAAAATTTCAGAAAAATGAATCCAAATTACACAGGAACCGTAGAAGCCATCATGGGAAAATCCATGCTTGATGCGGATGTTACAAAATTCATCCAGTGGTCGCATGCCAACATTTGTTCAGATGGAAATGCAGGGGCGCACCCACGAGGTTATGGTTCGTTTACCAAAATTTTAGGCAAATATGTGCGAGCAGAAAAAGCGATAACCCTTGAAGAAGCAGTTCATAAAATGACTGGACTCACTGCCAAACATTTAGGCATCAAAGATCGTGGAACAATTGCTCCTAGAATGAAGGCAGATTTAGTTTTATTCAATCCAAAAACCGTAAAAGACCATGCCTCCATTCAAAACAGTCATGCCCTTTCAGAGGGCATTGAAATGGTTTGGGTAAATGGAGAAATCATTTATAAACAGAAAAAATCTACTGGTAAAAGAAGTGGCATATTAATCAAACGAGTAAATGAATAATGCAATCATATTAACAAATGGAATTTTACAGCATTCAGATGCAAAAACAGCACATGGACTCATTCGAGGAACCGAGCGATTCAAGATAGTTGCCGTAGTAGATGACGAAAAAACGGCTGGAAAAGATGCTGGAGAGGTATTAGACGGTACGCCAAGAAATATCCCTATTTTTGCCAGTCTGGATTCAGCACTAAAAACCATACCCAACATCCATTATTTAATTATTGGGATTGCCACTGTGGGTGGTGTTTTGCCACTCCCAATGATTGCCATTATTCAAAAGGCAATTCGATCAGGAATTTCGATTGTGAATGGCTTACACGACTACTTATCAGATCGACCGGAAATTGCCGATTTAGCCAAAGAACACCATGTTGAATTGATTGATGTTCGAAAGCCAAAGGCAAGAAAAGATTTACATTTCTGGACAGGCGATATTCTTCAGGTAAAAACCCCAATCATTGCCGTAATGGGCATGGATTGTGCAATGGGAAAACGTACGACGGCACGCATGATCCGACAAGCTTGTCAACAAAATAACCTCAAGGCAGAAATGATTTACACGGGTCAAACGGGTTGGCTACAAGGTGGGAAATATGGATTTATTTTTGATTCGACGCTGAACGATTTTGTATGTGGGGAATTAGAACATGCTATTTTAAGTTGTGCCAAAGCCGAAAATCCTGATTATATTTTTTTAGAAGGGCAAGCCTCATTGCGCAATCCGAGTGGTCCATGTGGATTAGAATTTCTCATTTCAGGAAGAGCAAAATCGGTTGTTTTAATCTTTGCTCCTAAAAGAAAGTATTTCGACAATGAAGAGCATTGGGGTGAAATTCCGACGGTGGAATCAGAAATTGAAATTATTGAAAAATTAGGTTCAAGGGTTATCGCTTTAGCAATCAATACAGAAGAATGCACAACAGAGGAAGCATTTTTATTTCAAAGGCAATATGAAAAAAAATTAGGTTTACCCGTTCTTTTACCTATTCAAGAAGGTGTAGATAAAATACTTCCCATTTTAAAAGCATTGAAATGAAAATAAAAGCTATTCGTTCGTATGTACGCAAAATGGCGTTAACCAAACCCTATTCCATTGCCGGTTATACTTTTTCCGATGTGGACTTAGGATTTGTGGAAATCGAATTAGCGAATGGGATCATTGGACTTGGAACTGCAAGTCCGGCTGAAGAAGTTGTAGGGGAAACAACCCACATGAGTATACAAAATCTGCAATCAGATTTTGTGCAATCGTTGATTGGAGAATCAATCGAAAATTTTCAAGGACTCATACAAGCTGTGCGTTTACAGTATCCGCACATGCCCGGTACGCATGCCGCCATGGACATTGCCTTGCATGATGCCTACGGGAAATGGAAAAACCAATCGGTGGTATCGATCTATGGTCGAAAAATCGAATCATTGCCCACCTCGGTTACGATTGGCATCATGACCGTTGAAGATTCCATAAAAGAGGCAAAGGAATATGAACAATTGGGATTCCGCTTATTAAAGGTCAAAACAGGAGAAAATGTAGAAGAGGATATTGAAAAAGTAAGCAAATTGCATGAGCAATTTGGTCGAAAAATGCGCATCCGGGTGGACCCGAACCAAGGATATTCACTGGAACAATTAGCACATTTTCTCAAAAAAGCTGGGAAAATAGTCGAGTTGATTGAACAACCTCTAGCAGTTGGCAAAGAGCAAGAATTAATCGGACTTGGAAACTATCCAATCATGGCAGACGAGTCGATTACCGATACCGAGGCTGCTCAGGTATTTGCCAAAGACCCCAAGCCTTTTCAGATATACAATATTAAATTAATGAAATCCGGAGGTATTCAGGGAGCCTTAGAAATTGCCCATTTTGCCAAAAAATCCAACATTGATTTGTTTTGGGGTTGCAATGATGAGAGTCGATTAAGTATAACGGCTGCCTTGCATGCGGCCTATTCCATGTCGAACACCAAGTACTTGGATTTAGATGGCAGTTTTGATTTGGCAGAAGATTTGGTAAGCGGAGGATTTGAATTGGAAAACGGATTAATGAAAATAAAGGAATTACCTGGATTTGGCGTAAACAAGATCTAATGAGTCAATTAAAACCAAAAATAAATTTGCATTCGGCTACTTTTCTAGTGGTGAGTGTGATCATTGGCTCTGGTGTATTTAAAAAAATAGCCCCGATGGCTGAGGCACTAGGCTCGCCATTTTGGGTGGTTGCATGTTGGATTTTTGCGGGACTCATCAGTTTAGCTGGTGCACTTTCGACTGCTGAATTGGTCAGTTTATTTCCCAATTCAGGGGGAGAATATCATTATTTTCAAAAGATTTACGGTAAGTTTTTTGCTTTTTTATACGGTTGGACCAGCTTTGCAGTCATCAAAACAGCTACCATTTCAGCATTGGCCTTTGTGTTTGCACAATCCCTGAATAGTTTACTCCCTTTACCCGATTTAGGAGGAGATTTAACTATTAAATTAGTTGCCTCGGCGCTGATTATTGTTCTTACTTACATGAATTATCGAGGAGTTGGAACTGCTGAAATTGTGAGTAGGATATTGACTTATGGCATGCTTGTAGGAATTGGATTTTTCATTGTTTGTGGTGTATTTTCAAGCAAAGGAGATGTAAGTCATTTTGCTTCGCAAAAATCATTAAGTGGTTGGGAATTCATTAAAGCCTTTACGATAGCAAGCTTGGGTGCTTTTTGGGGAT
>JBEGQV010000034.1:0-7110 GCA_041180785.1 Bacteroidota bacterium
CGACAAATTCAGAAATCTCTATGGCTTCTTGTACAGAGTTTTCATCTATCACATGAATCACCTGCACCAATTTTACATGGGGTATTTCGTTTCTTATGGCTGCATATTGTCGATCCGTTAATGCATCAACAATTTGAATGGTTGTCGTATGCACTTTTTGATAGTGTTCTACAATAGCAGTCGCCTCTGTTTCGCTGGTCAACAAAAAAGTAGCTATAGGCGGGGGAACTGATTTAGCAATTTGGTGAATCAAAGAGTCTTCAATAATCCCCGGACCACTTGGCATATGGCCCACCAATCCCAAGGCAGATGCTCCATATTTAATGGCTAATTGTGCTTCTTGTGGACTGCTAATGCAGCAAATTTTAACTTTCGGTTGGTTCATATTTACCTGCTTTATTTAACCAAGGCCATTGCACACCAAATCATTGGAGCCTGACCATGTAAATCACCCGTTATTCGCTCTCTATCTAAATAATATTGGTGATCATTTTTCTTATTCGTTCCTTCACAAATTTCACGAAGATCGTCATGCTCATTTAAGTACCCACACAAAGATATCCATGCCCTACGGGCTGCAGGTCCATACGTTTTTTCTTCCAACCAGCCATTTTTAACTCCTGTAATAAAGGCAAAGGTAAACATTGCCGTGCATGAGGTTTCTGGCCAAGCATTGGGGTCATCTAATAATTGATGCCACATACCCTTTTTATCTTGATATTTCAACAAAGTTTTCATCATTTCTTTGTATCCTTTCATTATTCTTGGACGATAAATATTCTCTTTTGGTAAAATTTCTAATAATTCCGCCATGCCCGCTGCTAACCAGCCATCTCCGCGTCCCCAGTAAAATGGCACATCATTAGCGTGATAAAATAAACCATTGGGAGTTTGCATGGTATCTAAATAAGCTACCATTTCACGGGCAGTTCGGTCGATGTATTTGTACTGCTTAGTTGCACGAAATGCTTGAGATTGCAAAGCAGTAATCATATACATATCATCCATCCAAAAACGAGTATGCCAACTAAGTCCTTTTGCATATCGATCTCTTACCTCTAAAGAAAGTTTGCCATACTCTTCTGCCGAAAGCGTTTTAAACTGTTCGTCTGCTGATTTCAGACCTATTTCTAAAAATCGATTGTCTTTGGTTTGATTATACACTTCCAAAGGAACAATTCCAATTACAGCACGATCAACATCTTTTGCATAGGGTACCAAATGTGCCTCTTCTTTCAAAAGCAATTCTGCTCTTTTTATCAATCGATTGGATAAGTCAAGATCTTGGATTCGTTTGGAAAAAGTCAAGGCTCCATACCAAGCACATGCATCCGGATAGGTAATTTCCGTGGCTAGCTTTTCCCTAAAAGCGCCGAAAGTGCTATGTGGGCGTGCCAAAAAACGTTCTGAAATCCGTTTCCCAATCACCTTTGGACTAACCTCTTGGGGGAAATTTTCGAAAGAGGAAAATTTTTTCTTGATAGATGCTTCTACACAATTTGTATGAAGTAATACCCCAAAAGCCAATAATAACAAGGATTTTTGATTTCTTTTCATTTTTTCGATAGAATTGGATTTCAATAATATTTCTTAAATTTCCATAAATTAATACAATTTTATGCAAAATCGCAGGTCTTTTTTGAAACAAAGCACAGGTCTAATTGGCCTTACAGCTTTTCCCTTTAAAAAGGAAAAACAAGCATCCCTTTCTTTCTCTACTTTAGGTTGTCCAAAATGGGAATTTATGGATGTTTTAAAATTTGCGAAGGCAAATCATTATGCGGGCATTGAATTGAGGGGAATCAAAGGAGACTTGGATTTACCATCCAATAGCCTATTTAGTACTCAAAACTTACCGACCACCCGTCAACAAATTGCCGATCATCAAGTAAAAATTGTCAATTTAGGATCCTCCGCTAATATGCATTTTATTGACCCTCCTAAAAGGCAGAGTAATTTAGATGAAGCAAAAAAATATATTGAACTCGCACATCAGTTAAATTGTCCATACATACGTGTTTTTCCTAATGACCTTCCCAAAAACCAAACGGAAAAAGAAACGCTTAACGCCATTATTGAGGGCTTAAACTATTTGGGAAACTTCGCCAATTCGAGTGGCGTAAAAGTATTGTTGGAGTCCCACGGAAAGGTAATAAAAGCTGATATGCTTTTAGAAATTATGCAAACGTGTAATCACCCAAATGTGGGACTCGTTTGGGATTTTTTTAATATGTGGTCCATCACGAAAGAATCGCCTGCTAAGGTTTATGACGTTCTAAAAAATTATATTTTTCACACCCATATTAAAGATGCAGTTGTAACAGCTTCTGGAGAAACCTATACCTTACTAGGTGAAGGAAATGCACCAGTAAAAGAGGCCTTACACGCCTTAAAAAATGGAAAATACACAGGCTTTTATAGTTTTGAGTGGGAAAAGTTATGGCACCCAGAAATACAAGAGGCCGAAATTGCAATTCCACATTTTGCTAAAAATTTCAACAATTATTGGCTTTAAATATGACTTCAAAAGAAAAATATACATTTGATGCGATTGTAATTGGTTCTGGCATCAGTGGTGGATGGGCCGCTAAAGAACTAACAGAAAAAGGGTTAAAAACATTATTGATTGAAAGGGGAAGAAATGTAAAACATATAGCCGACTATCCTACCACCTTGTTACATCCGTGGGAATTACCTCATGGAGGTCAGGTTCCCATATCGCTTAAAAAAGAGTATCAAATTGCCAGTAAAAACTATATATTTTCAGAGGCAACTGCCCATTTTTTAACAAAAGATGAAGAACAGCACTATATTCAAGACAAACCCTATGATTGGATTCGCGCCTATCAGGTAGGCGGTCGATCCCTGTTATGGGGTAGACATACTCAACGGTGGAGCGATTTCGATTTCACGGGTCCCGCGCGCGACGGTTTTGCAGTTGATTGGCCTATCCGATACAAAGACCTTGCGCCGTGGTATTCATATGTAGAAAAATTTGCAGGTATTTCTGGAAATAAAGATGGTCTTGAAACGCTACCAGATGGCGAATTTCTAAAACCTTATGAATTGTCTTGTGTAGAAAAATACTTTGGAAACGTTATTAAAAACAAATTTACAAACCGACACGTCATTGTCGCAAGAACGGCAAATTTAAGTGAAGCTCGTAACATTCATACTTCAGTAGGTAGAAGTCAATGTCAAAATAGAAACCTATGCGAAAGGGGGTGCCCGTATGGTGGCTATTTTAGTAGCAATTCCTCCACATTAATTGCTGCGTCTCAAACGGGTAAATTAATCTTAAAAACCAACTCAGTTGCACATTCCATTATATATGATGAACATAAAAAGAAAGCCATTGGTATTCGATTGGTAAACGCGCTTACAAACCAAATGGAAGAATATTTTGCCTCTATCATATTTGTAAACGCCTCTCCCTTGGCTAGTAATTTAATTTTACTCAATTCGGTTTCCAATCGGTTCCCAAATGGCCTTGGAAATGATTCAGGTGTGCTTGGAAAATACATGGCGTTTCATAGTTACCGCGGACGTATAACCGCAGAATTCGACGGCTTATTAGGTGTTAAAAGTTCAGGCAAAAGACCTACTTCTGCCTATATCCCCCGTTTCAGAAATGTCCATCAACAAGAGACAGATTTTTTAAGAGGTTATGCCAGTAACTTAACAGCCAACCGAATAGTAGAAAAGCCCCAAGAGCTTTTGGGAGAGTCCTTAAAAAACGCCTTATTGAATCAAAAATTAGGGCCCTGGCAAATAAACGCCGGAATGATGGGGGAAACAATCCCAAAAGAAAGCTCCACTGTTCGATTAGACTCTGAATTAAAAGACAAATACGGTATCCCACAATTACGTGTTTCAATAGGTTATGATGAAAATGATGAAAAAATGCTTCAAGATTTTCATCAACAGTTTAAAGAAATGTACGAATTGGCTGGTTTTACGAATATAACTCCAATTGATACCAAACGACTGCCCGGCAATGAAAACCATGAAATGGGAGGTATCCGAATGGGAAATGATCCTAATACATCTATGCTAAATGCCTTTAACCAATTGCATCATTGCAAAAATGTTTTTGTGACCGATGGCTCTTGCATGACATCCACCTCAACTCAAAATCCATCGCTTACCTATATGGCACTTACTGCTAGGGCTGTAGATTATGCCATCAAAGAAAAAAAGAAAAGAAACATCCCTTAAACAACAAATGGTTTAAAAACACATTGATCATTTTTGGAATATTTTGTTAAAAATTAATGTTATCGAACATAATTAACATATTTCTATTAGAAAATTTTTCAAAGAATTATTCAATTGGCGTTTTGTAATAATAATGTCAAGAACTACTTTATTTTTAACATTCCTGATTATTAGCTTGGGATGTAAAAAAGAAATTCAACAATTCACGCTAAATACCCAAGTTAATCCAATGAACTCGGGTAGTATAACTCCTTCAAATGGGACTTATGAATTGGGACAAAAAATATCCCTCAATGCAATTCCAGCAGCAGAATACCTTTTCAAAAGTTGGGAAGGAGGATTGTCTGGAAACAACAATCCAACCGAGTTGCTCTTCAACGAGAATAAAACAATTGTTGCCAATTTTGAAAAAAGATCTTATCCACTCTCACTGACAATTGAAGGTGAAGGAAAAGTAAAGGAAGAAATAATATCCATTGCCACCAATTCTAACTACCCAAGTGGAACTCGCGTTAAATTAACTGCAAGCCCTTCAAATGCCTTCTGGTCATTTGCGGAGTGGAAAGGAGATTTTGTTGGAACAGATTCTAGTTTTGTTTTAGAAGTTAAAACCCCAAAAAATATAACTGCTGTATTTAAAAAGAATTTAGTAGTCCCCGCAGTTAATCAATTAATTGCTCCAGACCTGAATTGGAACAATCATGCGTATGGGAAAAATTCGACATTTGATATCAATAATGATGGGATCCCAGATATCATTTCAAGTAAAATGGATTTGTCAAGAAGTTCAAAGTTACCACCGAGAGTTACCATTTTAGATTACACGGGAAAAACTATTTTAGACTTTGATATCCTAAAATATAAGCCTGCTATTAGAGATTCTTTAAACAATGTATACGTTGACTTTGCAGACATCAATGGGGATGGATTTGTTGATTTAGGACTAAATTATATGGGCGAATGGAATGGCCCAAAAAGCAAATATATTGGGAATAATGCTTTCTTGCTCATGTCTAAAAATTCATTTAATTACGATGTCATAGAAATTCTAGAAAATCCAAATGATAAAGTTCAATTTAACATGAACCTATTTGACTGGGATTCCGATGGCCTAACAGACTTACTTTTTGGGTGGTATAACGATGGAATATATTACAAAAATGTTGGGAAAAACACTTTTGAAAAAAGTACTCTCATCCCTAAATTTTTTCAATTAATGTCCTATAAACTTGACTTTGACAAGGATGGCGCTATTGATTTTGTTAATTTTTACATTAACCAAAAAGATGAAAACGGATACAGTATTAACGGTGATGGAAAGTCCCAAGTATTATCCGTTTTAAGTAAAAAGGGTGTCAAAAACTATGATGTAGTTGGTAAAACACTTCCAAAAACTTTTTCTTTGAAACCAGGGGCCCAATCTTATGAACGGATTACATTAGTAGATGGGGATGGTGATGGCGATAAAGATTTAATCATTGGAAGTTTGACTGTTGGTACTCCAAGATCAACCTATGATAATGGCTGGGTTTATCATCAAGAATATTTTGAAAATACAGGAAATCAATTTGAATTTAGAGATAAATTTATTGAAACAGACGATAAACTTTGGGGCGAATTACAAGTTTGGACAAAAGACCTTGACGGGGATGGAGACGAAGATTTGTTTTACCCAACTTATGTTCGAAACAATTTGGGAATGGATTACTTTTGGTGGGAAAATACTGGAAAAGGATTTAAAATCAATAAAAATTATAAGCTTATATATGGCTTCTAAAGAAAAAAAACCTCTATCCCATCAAAAACTTAAACTTTTCCACATCCAACAACATAATCCCCCAGAGGTGACCATCCAAATCCTCGATGCTTCTTAAATACATAAAGCTTTCGGAAATTACAGGTACGGGTTCCTTTCCTCCTGCTTTTAGGCCATTATACAACATTTCATCTACTTGCTGAATGCTTTCTAAAGGTAATGTATGGGATGGGGGTTGGAAGGTTTTTGTGTCTACTAAGGGTCTGTTCAAATAAGAAGTAAAAAACTTTTTAGATTGCAGCATCACATAAATAGCGTCTGACCACACCAAACATTTTTGGTCTTCATCTGTAAACAACGGATTAATCGTAAACCCTAATGCCATATAAAATTGTACCGATTTTTCTAAATCGTTTACTGGAAGATTGATGAAAATTTGTTTCATTATTTCCCCAAAAATTCAACAATTAGTTGAGAAATCAAAGCCGGTTTTTCAGAAAAGACATGATGTGTGGTTTTGGGCAAAATTGCTAATTGTGCCCCCGGAATGGTACGGTAAATGTGCAATCCATGTTCTAATTTGGTAACATCTTTATCTCCATATACTACCAAAAATTTGCTCTTAATTTTACTCAGATGGTCATCAGAAATCACCGCTTTCGTCACCCACATGTCCCGCAATTGCAAAAAGGATTTTTGCCAGGTCGACTTATTTGGAGATAACTTCAAAAACGAATCCAACCAATACTGTTTTAATTCTGCTGAAATTGTTTCCGGTTTCCAAGATTGCATTTCAAGCAAAGCTCCATCTGGGTAACCATTCGTATCGCTATTAGCCCCACTAACCACTACTTTCTTCACTTTATCAGATCGGTCATAGGCTAAAATATAAGCAGAATTTCCACCATCACTCCAACCCAACACATAAACGCTATCTAGTTTCATTTGATCGATAAACGCAGCATAATAATCCGCATAAATCTGGTAACTGATGGCATCAATTTGCTCTGATCTACCTTGTCCCGGACTGTCTAGAGCAAGCACGCGGTATTTTTTCGACAAAGGACCAATTACCTGTTTAAAATCCTTAATAGAACCAAATCCGCCGTGCAACAACAACAAGGGCGTTCCTTTCC
>JBEGQV010000035.1:0-18230 GCA_041180785.1 Bacteroidota bacterium
TATCAAATCTGGACGTTTCTTTTAGTGAATTTTGCCTGGATCTTTTTTCGATTACAGAAATTTTCGGACATCAAATTGTTTTTTAAAAGCTTTTTACAAAATGTAAATGTACCTTTTGTACATCAGGTGAGTTCGATGGAATACCTTTTGATGCTTGGATTAATGGGTGGTTTATGGTGGATGGATTATAAAAAAATCCAAAAGCCGATTGGCGGCTTTTGGGTTGCAATTGTTGTAAGTATTGTATGTATATACCTTTTCGGAATATTTAACGTTAAACAATTTATTTATTTTCAGTTTTAATGAAGAGATGGTTCGCCTTCTTGGTCTTGATGGTATGCACAGTGGTTTTTGTCATTGCGTCAAATGAATCTTGTATGCGAATCGTCACTCAATGGATGTATAGCGGAACTGGTTTGCTAAGCTCTGACAGGTATCGCTATGGTGATTTATACGGCATGACCTATTTAAAGCAATTTAAATTGCCGAAAGATGAACAAAAATTACCTTTATTAAAAACGGACACCCTATTGCGTGATGTCGAATTGTCGGTCATTGGTGATAGCTATACCTATAGTTTTTTGCAAGAGCATCCCTTAACTTTTCAACGAACTGCTCGTTATCATTTTGTACAATTTGAAGAGCACAATGCGTTGCCGTTACCTTCAAATTCGAATCGAAAGAAAATAGTATTAATTGAAGTAGTGGAAAGAAATGCATGGAATACATTAGATGTGAATGTGTTAAAAAAATGTGTAGCGACAAATCCACATGAGGAGCCTTCTAAAGTATTCGTCGAAAAACCGATTGAGAGTAATTTGGATTTCTTATTTTTTGATCATGCTGTTTTTACATTTATTAAGCAAGTAAAAGCTGACATGAACTTTCAATTATTTGGTAAAATTTCTGATGGTGCAGTCGTTTCTAAAGATGGTCAATTTTTATATTTAAAGGAGACTGTTTCAGGCAATTCAACATCTAATTCGTATCATTCAATTTCAAAAGAAGAATATGCGACCTTAGAACTTCGATTAAATCAGATAAACGATTATTTTACGTCAAAAGGCTTTGATGCAGTTTGGTTAGTAATTGCTCCTAATCCTGCACGTATTTTGCAAACAGAGGGAAAAACACCCAATCGATTATTTGATTTTTTAACGAATTCGAAAAGTTTGAAACTAAAATTTATCAATCTTGTTCCAATATTAACCAAGCAAGCAGCCCAACATTTTTTCCGTTCAGATTCCCATTGGAACCAGCAGGGAGCGTCCATTTATCGAGAGGCTATCAATCAAGAATTATTAAAATTATAAATGGATCATGAAAGGTGATTGGAAGTTTGTTTTGTGGGTGTTTCTTTGCTGTGTTACGTTCGAAGGAATATCACAAAAAGTGAAACCAAAGGCACTCTTACCTCTCGAAATTGAAGCACAATTCACAGAGGGTATGCGCTTTTATTTAAAAGATGATTTTCAAGAAGCCTTATTGCTTTGGGAATCTTTGGCAGCTGAAAAAGTAAAGGATGCTGGCCTTTTTTATTACTTGGGAAAAGTTAATATTCAATTGAACAATGAGGCCAATGCACTTATGTATGCCGAAATGGCTCATCAAATGATGCCCGCTTCATTAGATTATGGCTTATTTTATGTGGATTTGTTATTGAAAAAAAGAAAATTTCAGGAGTCGATTGAGGTGTTGAAAAAAGTTTCAGCATTTGATGAATCCCAACCTGAAGTTAACATTCGATTAGCCCAGGCCTATTTAATGTTAGAAAATGGCGATGAAGCCATCAAAGCGTTGAATAAGGCTGATCATTACATAGGCGATTTTCCAGTCATTATTCGTACCAAGCAGTTCATTTATTTGAAACAAAAAAAATGGAAAGAATTCCAAGAAGCATCCCTACATTTTTTAGAGAATTTTCCGGAAGAAAATTTACTAGAATGGGAATTGTTAGAAATGTTGCCCATTGAGGAGGCGTCTGTTTATGAACCGTTGTTGGATTCTATATTAGTGGATTATCCAAATGTGCAACAGGTAAATTTTATTAAATCAATCAATCGATTAAAAAAGAATGATTTTTTAAATGCCTCAAAATATATTCAATTAACTTATTCGGATGATCGAGTAGAACCAGATGTGTTGGCAGCATATTTTGAAGATTTTCATAAAACATTGTTGAAAAATAAAGACACGTTTCAGTTAATGCCAATGTTGCAAAAAGCGTTTGAGATTTACCCTACTTCTGCTGAATTGGCTTATGTGTTGGGTGATGTAGCCATTAATCAAGAAAAACCAGATATTGCCCAAAAAGCCTATTTAAATTCTGTACAATTAGGTATTAAACGATATGAGGCCTATGCAGAGTTGGTACAATTGGATATGTATTTTAATCATTTAGACTCTGCCTTGGTTCATGTCAATAAAGCTTTGCAAAAATTTCCGAGTAATGGATTTTTTTATTTTCAAAAAGGATTTGTTCAGTCATATCGAAATGAAACGAATGAGGCCATTGCAACCCTGGTTGCAGGCTTAGCTTTTGCAGATAAACGCTTTGATTATTATGTTCGCATACAATCGATGTTGGGAGATTTATTTCATAAAGTGGGTAAATATGTCGAATCGGATGAGGCATTTGAAAAGGCTCTTGAGATAGATCCTAAAGACGATCATGTGCTCAATAATTACAGTTATTTTTTAGCCCTTCGAAAAGAGAATTTAGAGCGTGCGCTCAAATTGTCTGCGCAATTGATTGAATTGCTTCCTGAAAATGAAACCTATTTGGATACCCATGGGTGGGTCTGGTTCCAAATGGGAAATTATGAAAAAGCATTCCTCTATATTCAAAAAGCTTACACGAATTCATTGGAACCCAGTAGTGAAATTACAGAACATTTGGGTGATGTTTTATTTAAATTGAATCGAAAAAAAGAAGGAATAAATTATTGGAAAATTGCCTTTAAAAAAAATAATCAAAATAAATTATTAGAGAAAAAAATTCAAAAGAAAGATTATTTTGAAAATTGATTAATTTTGTTGAATTATCAAAACGTATGCACTTTAGATTGGCTTTTTTAGGAATAGTATGTTGGACATTTATGTTGCAATCTTGTTCATCATCTAAATCCATTCCATCAGGAGTAGATAGCCTAATGAAAGAGGTGCCTGGACCAGCCATCGTAGATTCAATTAAATCGTTGCCAGTTGCAGCAATTCCTGAAATAGAAAAAAGTGAAACGATCGATTCCAAAACAATTTCTGATGAATTAAATTTTACTTATCTGAAAGCAAAGTCAAAGGTCGTTTGGAAAACAGATAAAGATCAAGATCATTATACGGTTGATATTCGGGCAAAAAAAGATAGTATCATTTGGATCAATATTTCCGTTTCTATGGTATCTGGTGCAACGGGATTATTTACCAAAGAGCAAGTTCAATTTTACGATAAAATAAATGGAAAATATTTTTCTTGGTCATACGATAGTTTGAGTCATGTAATGGGTTTCAAAGTTGATTTTTCCATCATTCAATCCCTAATTGTAGGAAATGAACCTTTCAAGAAGAAAAACTCTAAAGTAATTCGTGAAAATGAAAATTTTGTCATTCAGCAACAAGAAGGACAAGTGAAGATCGATAACTTTGTAGGTCCAAATCGAAAATTAAAGAAATTGATGTTAAAAGAAGATGCATCTGATAATCAGATGTCAATGGACTTCGAAGAATTTTCAAGCATCAATCAATTTTTATTTCCATTTTCTAGTCAAATTACATTGGATGTAAAAAACAAGGAAAATGAAATGAAGAAAACGGTTATCAGTATTAAATACTCAAAAGTTGAATTACTTGAAGAACCCTTGCTTTTTCCCTTCAAGGTTCCAGAAAAATATTTAATTAAAAAATAAGAAAATTAGTGAGATACATAGTTTTAGGATTATTATGTTTGTTGAATTTGACGCTATCTGCACAAGCAGATAGAAAGTCACAATTAGAGCAGCAAAAAAAAGACAACCTTGCGAAAATTAAGGAGTTAAATTCCATTATTTCACGAACTTCCAAGAAAAAAAATGTTTCCATTGGAAAATTAAATGTGCTGAAGGAGCAAATTGGGGTTCAGAAAAAACAAATTAATGTATTGAATGAAAACCAGCAGGTGTTACAAAAGGAGGCCGACGAACTTACACATGAAAGTGATCTGCTGGCTGCTAAATTAAAGCGTTTAAAGAAAGCCTATGCAGTGATGCTTTATGAGGCACAAAAAACGGCCACCGTATATAATAAATTGTCTTTTTTATTGCTTTCGAAAAATTATAGTGAATTTATTAAACGATTTGATTATTTAAGGCAATTTACCACAAATCGTAAAGAACAGGCGCATCGTATTTTTATAACTCGACAAGACTTAATGACCAAAAAACAACAAGTTGTTTTTAAAAAAGAAGAAGAAAAAAAGGTCATTGCTCAAAAAGAATCCGAAAAAAAGAAATTAGAAGTCCTGAAGGTAAAAGAGGATAAGGTTGTGACCGTTTTGACACAGCAAGAGAAAAAACTTAAACAAGAATTAGAACGCAAAAAATTGTCTAATAGGAAGTTAGATAATTTGATTGCTTCAATTGTGCAAGCTGAAATTCGTAAAAGTATTGAACGTGAGCGTAAACTTCGTGAAATTAAAAAAGCAAAAGAACTTGCTGTTTCAAAACCGAGTCTACCAAAATTAAATACGGATATCATTAAGTATTCAGAGTCTAAGTCAGCTGCGCCTTCCTCGGCTGGTGCTGAAGTTGCTAAAGCGGAAACACCAAAATCGACTCCAAAGGCAACACCTAAAGAAGTGGTAAAGGCACCAGAACCCAAAGAAGAAAAACAGCCTGAATTGTCTAATAATACGTATTATATGAACGCAGATGAGGCTAAATTAGCGAGTTCATTTGGGGCTTTGCGTGGCAGAATGCCATTTCCTGTTCCATCAGGATTCATCTCTGATCACTTTGGGGTTCATAAGCATCCTGTATTGAAGGGCGTCATGATTAACAATAATGGTGTAGATATTCAAACCTCACCTGGTGCTCCAGTACATTCGGTTTATGAAGGGGTGGTCATGTCGGTTGTAAACATTCCTGGTTTGGGAACTGTAGTGGCCATTCAACATGGTGATTATTTTACGGTCTACTCCAAATTGGCAAATGCTTCTGTAAGTACGGGTCAACGTGTTCGAACAAGTCAACGGATCGGTTCTGTTGCTTCAGATGAAGATGGAACGGCAGAAATAAACTTTCAAGTGTGGAAAAATACGGTTCGTCAAAATCCAGAAGCTTGGCTTAGACGTTAGGTAATTTGTAAAGAATTCGGAAACTAATATTTCGTCCTTGTTCATCGGCAAAATACCTGAATCTGTTCATGTAATCACGGTAGGAACGATTAAGCGCATTACTTACTCGGATTCCTAGATCAAATTGTTTGAATTTTGCTCCCCAATTGACTTCAACCAACTCATATGCCGACGGTGGAATCATGTAGTCGGATTGTGCCTCTACTCGATTTTGACGATCAACACGCGTAACTCCCAAACCGATGTATTGCTTGCCAAATGTATATTTCAAGGACAGATCATAGCGATAAGGAGGGATGTTCACCAGGAATTGTTTGTTCTTCACATCATAGGCGTTTACCACATCTATTTTTTGCTGTAAACTGAGTTTTGGACTCAATTGGATATTTATTTTGCTGTCTAAGCCAGAAAAGGTAGCGTTGATTTGTTCGTAAGCAAATCCAGGGAATGCTCCTCGTACAGTGACAAAATAGATCGGGATACCTTGTTCGATCAGTGGACGTAAATAAATAAAATCTTTAATATAATTGGCGTATAAACCTAGTTCAATATATAACTTTTCGTCATTGTATACCGAATTTATACTGAAATTACTTGCTTGTTCGCCTCTCAACATGGGATTACCAATTTCATAGGCCGCTGCTCCATGGTGAATGCCATTGGAGAATAATTCACTTGCATTGGGAGGTCTAAATGCTTGTGCAAGTATAATGTGTTGCTCAAAAAACTTTGTCCAACGGTAAGTCCCACCAATACTTGCAGATAGACCATAATAAGGCTTAAAATCGCTAAAAAATTGTCGAGTATTGCTCACACGTACCCGATGTGTTTCAATACTTTTTGAATCAAAACGTAGACCAAATTCGAGGTCATAATTGGGTTTTGTTAGTTTTTCTAGGCCAAATAGTCCAAAACTGTATTGCAGATAGTTGGGCAATAAACCGTTTGAAATGGTAGGCGTAAAGACATTTGGACCAGAAGTGACGTTTTCTTGACTTTGAAAAGTTAAACCCAATTGTCCTTTCCACAATCGGTTCATGCTTGCCTCATCATATAATAATTCGCCAGACAAGGTATTTAAATTGAATTGCAGTGTATTTACATTTTTTCCTGCACGGAGCACATCTAATTCCAGGCGATCGTTTCCTTGCCATGCAATATTTCCTCGAATGAAGGCTTCATTTTGAAATTTGTAATTGATTTTCCATTTCAGCATTTGATGAATTACATCTTGATTTGGACGATCAATTTCACGAATGAATTCTGTTGGTGTATATTGACTTGCGGGTGTTGCCTGTGAAATAGCATTTTCTAAATCACCGACATTTCCCACATGGGAGCCAGCGTAAATGCCAAGAACCGTGTGAAATCTACTGTAATAGAGATCACTGTTCCACGACTTTCTTTTGATCCCAACTTCTGTAGAAAAATTTTGTTCTCTCACACCTGTATTTGCCATGTAATAGTTAGGGGTTTGGGTATTACCACCATTTTTGATGGTTCCCTGCGCTCTCCAGGCAAGTCCTTTTACTGCTGAAATGGTTCCTTCCAAATAGCCCGATTCTACAAATTGTCGGCCATTAGTAAAAAATACCGATTGAAACTCACCTCCAATTTTAACGGTGTCAGGCAAAGCATCTGGCTCCATCATGACGATACCTCCAATGGCATCTCCTCCGTATCTCAAGCCCGCTGGCCCCTTGATCACTTGGATGTTTTTCGAAACAAAGGGGTCAATTTCCGGCGCATGTTCGGATCCCCACTGTTGCCCTTCCTGACGAACTCCTTGATTGAGAATAACGACCCTCGAGGAATGAAGTCCATGAATTACGGGCTTCGAAATACTACTTCCGGTTTGTAAACTTTGCACACCTGAAATGCCTTTTAGCATTTCTCCTAAATTCAAACCACTTTTTTGATTTTTTTCTTCTTCAGACAACATACTGTTCATCTGCGGTGTATGTTCTGAATGATGCCCTTGAACAATCACCTCTTGAAGTTGCTGTTGGAACTCTTCTAAAACAAAGTTTTGACTAAAATTTTGATTCAGTTGAATCAACTTCTCTGTTTTTTTGAAACCTGAAATTTCACAAACTAAGGTATAGGTTCCAGGGCAAATTTGATTGATTTTAAATTCGCCATTTGCGTTAGATTGAGTATAAAATTTTGTTCCACTTAAATAAACAACTGCGCCAGGGATATTTTCTTGATTGGATTGGTGAGTAACTTTTCCTTGAATGGAAAGTACACAAGGACTTTGTCCAAAAGCGTTTGTGAAGAGTATGGATAGAACTAAAATGAACAGCGGCTTTTTCAACATCAAGTTGATTACAATTTTATTGTCGAACAATAAAATTACTAGATTATTTATAATTTTCTGCTAAGTAATTTATATGTAAAGATTATTGCGTTAAATTTGATGATGATTGGTTATTTTTAGTCGATGAATCATTGCAATTAGGGTATAACATATGAAAAAAGTGATTGTTATTGGTGCTGGATTTTCGGGCTTATCAACTGCTACGCAATTGGCTTCGCTGGGTTATGAGGTTGAAATTTTAGAAAAAAATGAACAAGCAGGAGGCCGTGCACGGGTTTTTTCATCGGATGGTTTTGTGTTTGATATGGGTCCAAGTTGGTACTGGATGCCTGATATTTTTGAAATGTATTTTGCAAAATTTGGCAAAAAACCAAGTGATTATTACGAGCTAGTTCGACTTGACCCTTCTTATTCCGTCATTTTAAATGAACAAGAGGTACTTGATTTGCCAGCCAACTTTGAAGCATTAAAATCCATGTTTGAGTCTATTGAAAAAGGTTCTTCTCAAAAACTTGACGAATTTTTGCAGCAAGCGGCCTATAAATATCAAGTTGGTATTGGAAAATTTGTTTGGAAGCCTTCTCTAAAAATAGCTGAATTTTTAAGTTTGAAATTGTTGGTCGATGCCATTCAAATTGATGTGTTCCAATCTTTTTATACTCATATTCGGAAATTTTTCAAATCTGAAAAATTATTAAAATTAATGGAGTTTCCCATTTTATTTTTGGGAGCAATTTCGCAAAATACACCTGCTTTATATTCCCTCATGAATTATGCAGAAATTAAATTAGGTACCTGGTACCCAATGGGGGGAATGCATAAAATAGTGGAAGGCATGTTGCAGTTGGCACAAGAAAAAGGAGTGAAGGTTTCTTATCATCAAGAAGTGCTGGGATTTGAATACCAAAACGGATCCATTTCTTCCGTTAGAACCAACAAAGGTATTTATGCGGCAGATGCGGTTATTGCCAGTGCCGACTATCACCATGTGGAACAATTGTTAGAAAATAAATATAAAAATTATTCGGCTGCCTATTGGGACAAACGTACCATGGCACCGTCTTCTTTGTTGTTTTATCTAGGAATCAACAAGACTCTGCCAAGATTAAAACATCATAATCTCTTTTTTGATCGTGATTTCACAATTCATTCTGATGAGATTTATACAAATCCTCAATGGCCTTCTGATCCGTTGTTTTATGTATCTGCACCCTCTAAAACCGATCCAACGGTTGCTCCAGTGGGTTCAGAAAATTTATTTTTACTCATTCCAGTAGCACCTGGTTTAGTCGATACAGAACAAGAACGTGAAAAATATTTTGAACAATTAATAAACCGATTGGAAACATATTGTGGTACAGCAATCAAAGAACATATCGTTTTCAAAAGGTCGTATGCCCATAAAGATTTTATCAAGGATTATCATGCCTTTAAAGGAAATGCCTATGGACTAGCAAATACCTTAAAACAAACCGCCATTCTAAAGCCATCATTAAAGAATAAAAAGTTGAAAAACTTATATTATACAGGTCAATTGACAGTGCCTGGCCCAGGGGTGCCCCCTTCTTTAATTTCCGGTTTGGTCGTTGCCCAACAATTACATCAAGATTTAACAACCTAATATGAATGATTTTTACACGCGTGTTTCCTTAGGTTGCAGCAAAGGATTTACCAATGCGTATTCCACTTCTTTTTCAGCAGGCATCCATAATTTGTCAAAGGAAATTCATGATCCGATTTACGCCATTTATGGTTTTGTTCGATTGGCAGATGAAATTGTGGATACGTTCTATGGGTATGATCAAGCAGCATTGTTAAAACGTTGTGAAAAGGATACTTATGATGCTATTGAAGAAGGAATTAGCTTAAATCCTATTTTACAGGCATTTCAGGATGTCGTTAATACCTATAAAATTCCCAAAGAATTCATTGAAGCATTTATGTATTCGATGGAGTTGGATTTGACAAAAACGAGCTATACGGAAGAAGAATATAAAAAATATATTTATGGGTCTGCTGAAGTTGTTGGTTTAATGTGTTTGAAAGTTTTTTGCAAGGATAATCCTTCTGATTTTGATCATTTAAAAGAGGAGGCCTGCGCTTTGGGTTCTGCTTTTCAGAAAATTAATTTTTTGCGCGATATTAAATCTGATTTTGAGGATAGGGGAAGGGTCTATTTTCCAAAGATTGATTATGCTTCTTTTTCCGATGAAGATAAAAAGTTGATTGAAGAAGATCTTGCACAAGAATTTGCGAAAGGATTAAGTGGAATTAACAAATTACCTCAAAATTGTCAAAAAGGAGTCCGATTGGCATATAATTATTATATACGATTATTTGAAAAAATAAAATCGTGTTCTGCGGCAGATTTGAAAAATTCAAGAATACGCGTTTCAGACTTGGAAAAATTAGGCATTTATGTACGTTTAAAACTAAGCTAATGGTTGTTGGAAGTTCCTTTCTGATTTTATTGATTTTAATTGGCCTGATGGCTTTTTTATATGCCTCGGTGGGTCATGGAGGCGCAAGTGGATACTTAGCTGTTTTGGCGATTTTTGCTATACAACCTGTACTGATGAAACAAAGTGCCTTGGTATTAAATTTGACAGTTTCACTTTATGCAGCCTATAGTTTTTTTCAAAAGGGTCATTTCAAATGGCGAAATTTTTGGCCTTTTGCCATTGCATCCATTCCAGCTGCTTATGTGGGCGCTCAATGGCCTTTGGCAGATTCAACCTATAAAAAAGTACTGGGTTTTTGTTTACTCATTTCAGTGGTACGAATTCTATTTCAGTGGAAAGAAAAAGAGCAAACAAAACAAGTTCCCATTTGGGCTGGATTACTCGTCGGTGCTATCATCGGATTACTTTCAGGCATGATTGGCATTGGAGGTGGAATTATTTTAAGTCCGGTTATGCTATTATTTAATTGGGCCACCTTAAAAGAAACTGCTGCTGTTTCAGCATTATTTATATTGGTAAATTCTCTTTCAGGCTTGCTTGGATTAAAAGCCTGGGTGTCTTATGATCAATATGATTTAATTTATTTAGTTCTTTTTGCAACTATCGGAGGTGTGTTAGGTGCTCGCTGGGGTGCCAACAAAGCTTCACCTTTCTGGCTTAAAATAGTTCTTGGACTTGTTTTGGTCGTAGCTGCAGGGAAGCTAGTGTTTGTGTAGGAAAGTGTTAAAGTTATGGGTTATGGGTTATGAGTTATGAGTAAAATTAAATACCCATCAATTAACCCATAACCCATAACTCATAACCTATAACTCATAACTCATAACCCCAAAGCTAGTTTCTTGCACCCGAAATTGCTCCAGCACCATTGCGTTGGTTTTGCTGTTGCATCGGATTAGGTGCTGAATTTCTTTGCATCTTGAATAATTGCACTCTTGTAGGTTGAACAGGTTCTCTTGGGAACGCATTGTCGTCTGTGTCAATATCAGCAATTTCATAGAATGGATCTAAGGTCCATTTCGTAACTTTTTTGTCGGTTGGAATGACCTTTTTAATGCTTACATCATTTAACCGCCAAATTTCTGCAGGAAAACGCATAATTTGCTCTGTGCCATCTTCAAATTGTAATTTAACAATTACTGGCATTGGTAAACCTCCTTTATTTTTAAAATTCACCACATAAAAGTTCTTACCTGATAAGACTAAATTTCTTTCTTCCTCCGAAAGAGAGGCTAAGTAATCTTGGTATTTTTTCTTTTCCTCATCTGTCGTTGCAAATCGATCGAATGAATTATAGAAATCGTTCATGTCTTTTTCCTTTTCAACAACTGTTTCTTTGATATCCGTTTTATTACGAATGTTTGACATCGTTTTACGTTTTGCTTCAAATGTCTCTTTTTCTTTCAATTTTTTTGCTACTGGATTTTGATCATCAATGCCAAACCATTCCACCGTTTCGATCGACTGATTTACTGGTTCTGTTCCATAGAACCAACCTTTCCAAAACCAATCTAAATCCACGCCAGAAGCATCTTCCATCGTGCGGAAAAAATCTGCAGGGTAAGGTTGCTTGAAGGCCCATCTTCGTGCATATTCTTTAAAGGCATAATCAAATAATTCTCTGCCCATCACCGTCTCACGTAAAATATTCAAGGCAGTTGCCGGCTTTGCATACGCATTGTTGCCAAATTCCATGATGTTCTCAGAATTAGTCATGATAGGAACTTGACTTTTACTGTCCAAACGCATATATGGTACAATGCTTTGTGGCTCTCCTCTTCTGGCTGGGAAATTTCTATCCCACTCTTGCTCTGCCAAATATTGACAAAAAGTGTTCAAGCCTTCATCCATCCATGACCACTGTCTTTCATCTGAATTAATGATCATTGGGAAGAAATTATGACCTACTTCATGAATAATTACACCAATCATACCATTTTTTACTGCTTCCGAGTAGGTGCCATCTGCCTCCGGACGACCACCATTGAAAGAGATCATGGGATATTCCATGCCACCTCCCATGCCTGAATGGCATGAAATTGCAACAGGGTAAGGGTAAGCAATTGTTCTTTTTGAATAAGAACGTAAGGTATGTGCAACGACCATTGTGGAATATTTGCCCCAAAGCGGATTGCCTTCTTTGGAATAATACGACATCGCCCAGACTTTCTTTCCTTCAACATCTACTTGCATGGCATCCCAAATAAATTTTCGAGAAGACGTAAAGGCAAAATCTCGTACATTGTCTGCCTTGAAAATCCATGTTTTCTTGCCGGTTGGTTTTCCCTTTTCTGCTTTTTCTGCTTCTTCTTGAGTTACCATTAAAACAGGTCGCGTGGCTGTCTTTGCTTGTTCCCAACGTTTTAATTGGGTTGGGCTAAGTACTTGACTCGCATTTAATAATTCTCCACCAGCACCCACCACGTGGTCATTAGGCGCTGTAATGGCTACTTTATAATTTCCAAAGTTCAAGGTAAATTCTCCTTGACCCATGAATTGCTTGTGTTGCCAGCCATATACATCGTTATAAACAGCCATACGAGGGAACCAATGGGCAATAAAATAATTGGCATTTCCATCTTTTGTGAATAATTCATATCCCGAACGGCCATAATAGGCAGTGATCAAATAATTCCAATCAATACTGAAACTCACACTTTGACCCGAACGGACAGGTGAGGGTAAATCAATCCGCATCATCGTTTGGTTAATCGTATGGCGTAATGGATTTCCTTTTAAATCTTTTACAGCCGTGATTTTATATCCATATTCTTTCGGATCTGTTAAATCTTTAAATGCTTCTGCACTGATACCATTGTTGGTGATTCCGCCCGTACTGGTTGTTTTACGTGTAGAATTTTTTTCAAATAAATTCTGATCTAATTGAATCCATACATACGGTAAATCATCCGGCGAATTATTAAAATAGGTGATTGTTTCTGATCCAATAATTTTTCGATTGATATCATCTAATTCTACCTTGATATCATAATCAGCTCGCTGCTGCCAATAATCTTTTCCTGGCGAACCACTAGCTGTTCGATAGGAGTTTGGTGTTGGTAAAGTCGATTCCAATTGTTCGAAACGATTGTTGCCATTAAAAGTGCCAAATTGCTGTGCAAATGCCCCAAAACTAAGGCAATAAATGCTTAGAAATAAAAATAGTTTGTTTGTCATGTGATGAAATTTTATACAACTATGCTATACTGTGCTAATTTTTTTATAGGATTTATTAGGTAATTAATTTCAGAATTTGTAGTTTTGAAAAAATCCAGAATTTAAAAATAATAAAAAATCATGAAGGTTTTAATAGGAGAAAAGGAATATTTTAAAGGAATCGATCAAATCAAATACGAGGGTCCTGATTCTGATAATCCCTTAGCATTTAGATACTACAATGAAAATCAAGTAATTGCAGGTAAAACGATGAAAGAGCATTTGCGTTTTGCAATTGCTTATTGGCATTCATTTTGTGGTGATGGTTCAGATCCATTTGGTCCAGGTACGCATCATTATCCATGGGATGTGGCATCCGATGCACGTCAGCGTGCAAAGGATAAAGCAGATGCTGCTTTCGAATTTATCACTAAAATTGGTGCACCTTTTTATTGTTTTCATGATGTAGATGCGATTGATGGTCATAATGATCCAAAAGAATTTACGTCTCGTGTGCAATATATATCCGACATCTTTGCCCAAAAGCAAGCTGATTCAGGAGTAGAATTGTTGTGGGGTACCGCAAATTTGTTTTCCAACGAGCGTTACATGAACGGCGCTTCCACCAATCCAAATTTTGAGGTTGTTGCGCATGCGGGTGCTCAATTAAAGGGTGCAATTGATGCGACCATCAAATTAGGAGGTAAGGGATATGTGTTTTGGGGAGGTAGAGAGGGTTATATGTCCTTGTTAAATACCAACATGAAATTAGAGCGTGAAAACTTCGCGCGTATGTTACATACCTGTGTGGAATATGCGCGTAGAAAAGGATTTACAGGTAAATTCTTTATCGAGCCAAAGCCTTGTGAGCCTACGAAACATCAATACGATTACGATGCTGCCACTGTGATTGGTTTCTTACGTGAATTCGATTTATTATCTGAATTTGGATTAAACTTAGAAGTAAACCATGCTACCTTAGCCGGACACACTTTTGCACATGAGTGTCAAGTTGCCTCTGATGCAGGGATGCTTGCTTCTATCGACGCCAACCGTGGTGACTACCAAAATGGTTGGGATACTGATCAATTCCCTACCGATATTTATGAGTGGGCTGAATCCATGAAAATCATACTTCAACAAGGTGGTTTAGCAGGCGGTGGTATCAACTTTGATGCCAAAAGAAGAAGAAATTCTACTGATCCAGCTGATTTATTCTATGCACACATCGGTGGAATGGACACGATCGCAAGATCCTTAATCATGGCAGATAAAATCATCAACCATGGTGGACTTGATCAATTTAAAGCACAGCGCTATGCGAGTTTTGCAACTGGAAAAGGAGCAGAATACACAGCTGGTAAATTAAAATTGGAAGATTTATACGATATTGCAGTTTCAGTAGGTGAGCCAGCGATGATTTCTGGTAAGCAGGAATACTTAGAAAACTTGATTAATCGTTTTGTTTAATTGTTTATGAAAAAGGTTATCGCGTTAGCTCTTGTATCTAAATTACTAATCCTTAACCTATTTTATTATAACGAAGTGAAAGCAGCAGGGCCCAATGGCCCTGCTCTTTTTTCTACTGCAAAACCCTGGACCTACTGGTGGTGGCCAGGATCTGCAGTCAATGAAAAAGGCATTACTTTTCAATTGGAAGCTTATGCAAAAGCTGGATTCGGTGGACTTCACATCATTCCAATTTATGGTGCTAAAGGTTTTGAGAAAGATTTTTTGCCTTACTTATCTCCTCAATGGCAACAAAAATATTTGTTTGTATTGAAGGAAGCTAAGCGATTACATCTTGGAATCGACATGACTCTAGGCACTGGTTGGCCCTTCGGTGGTCCGCAAATTACTGCAGAAGAAGCCGCTAAATCCTACAAAATTGTAACTTATTCACCCATTGAAGGAAGCAAACCTAATATCCCATCGAGTTTAGAAAATACCCCTAATTCGACCTTACTAACCACAGAAAAAATTGAAGGTAAATGGTATGCCTTGTACCAAATGCTAACTAAGCAAATGGTCAAACGGGCTGCTCCAGGTGGAGAAGGACTTGTTATGGATCATTTTTCATCAAAGGCATTTAACACGTATCAACATAAATTTATACCTACCTTACAAAAATCAAAAGGCAATCTTCGGGCTATTTACACCGATTCTTATGAAGTCTATGGGGCAAACTGGACCACTGATTTGCTTACAAAATTCCAAAGTTGGAATGGTTACGATTTGCGTTCTAAATTGAATGTTTTAGCCAAAGACAAGGCTGAAACAGAAGAAGAAAATCAAATTTGGGCAGATTACCATCGAACCATCAGTCGTTTGGTGCAAGAAGAATTTACCCAAAATTTTCATCAATTTGCCATTCAGCAAGGTGTACAGTCGAGAGACCAGGCACATGGAAGTCCAGGAAATTTGATTGACTTGTATAGTCAAGTGGATATTCCTGAATCTGAATTCTTTGGAAGTAAGCCGTATAAAATTCCAGGGTACCGAATCGACCCAGATTATGATTCCACCACTTTTGGAATTCCTGACATCAAAATCATCAAGTTAGCTTCTTCTGCTGCCCATTTTTATGGAAAGAAATTAGTTTCTAGTGAAACAGCAACTTGGTTGGGAAATCATTTCAAAGTTTCTTTGGCACAAGTAAAACCGGTGGTCGACGAAGTGATGCTGGGAGGGGTCAACCATTTGTTTTACCATGGGGCAACTTATTCGCCTCCTGAGGTAAAATGGCCAGGTTGGTTGTTTTATGCCAGTACAAATTTTAATTACAACAGTCATTTTTGGAAGGTTATGCCCGAATTAAATGGCTACATCGAGCGTTGCCAATCCCGCTTGCAAAATGCCAAATCCGATGCGGAAATCATGTTGTATTTTCCGATGGAAGATATTTGGCACAAAGAAAATGGAAAGGGGAAATTGCATACCATGGAACTTCACGCTAATAGCAGAATTTGGATGCAAAAAACAGCCTTTGCCCATTGGGCAAATTTATTTCAAAACAATGGATTTCAGGCGGATTATGTTTCGGATGAAATGCTGACGAAGTTAAAATTAAATCCCAACAAAACTTTTACTTCGCCTGGTGGACAAACCTATAAAATTTTGTTTTTGCCAGCCGTTGATTTTTTATCTTTGGAATCGCTGGAATTGGTTTCTAATTGGATTCAAAAAGGGTATCCCGTTTATTTTTTAGAACATTGGCCCCAAAATAGAAATACTTATCAATGGTCTGAGGCCTTGCAAGAAAGATGGAATCATGCCATAGAACACTTGATGTTGCGGGTTGTTGCAGATCCGCGAGATGTATTAAAAAAACATGGAGTAGTACATGAAGAAGGTTTAGCAAGTTTAGGCTTGACCTATTTTCGAAAAAAATCTGCAAACGGTTTTGTTTATTTTATTGCCAATTTAGGAGCAGCTGAAAAAGAGTCGAACATTAAATTGGGCAAAATTTCCGGTGGATATAAAATGTATCATCCATTGACTCAAAAATCAAGTGATGGCATGGTTGACAAAAAAACAAATCAACTGTTTGTTCGACTTGAACCAGGGGAAACCATTTTTGTGGAACAATTCAGGACTCCTAAATCACATGCAAAAAAGTTGACACCGGAATATGTTCAAAAGGAGGTTGATATCAAGGGTCCAGTAATCATTGAATTCGTTCATGGCTCACCTTCATTGCCAAAAAATTTAGTTTTCGAGACTGCAAATTATTGGACAAGTGATTTGTCAACTCAATATTTTACTGGACAAGGAGTTTACAAATTGCATATTAGTTTAGATTCCATTGCTTTGGCTCAAACAAATTTTTTACATTTCACACAAATTCGAGATTGGGCAAAAGTGAAAATCAATGGAAAAGAAATTGGAACCATGTGGTCCATTCCTTTTAAAATTGAAGTTCCGAAAGGAGTGTTGAAAGCAGAAAATGAGATTGAATTGGAGGTAAGTAATGTGTCGGCTAACTACATTCGATTGTTGGATCAGCAGAGGGTACCATGGAAGAATTTTTATGAAATCAATTTTGTTGACATTCGTTATAAACCATTTGATGCTGCTATTTGGGCCATAGAGCCCGCAGGTTTTGCCGGAAAAATTTATTATTCCAATCGATGAATCCTTGGATTAAATCCTTACAAATTGAATTAGAAAAGCAGGCTAATGCGCAAGATGCCTTTTGGATGGCCAAGTACATGCGCAATCAATTTGTGTTTTTAGGTATCAAAAAACCTATTCAAATGCAGGTGTTTAAAAAAGTGGTTAAATCATTTCCTGCATCTGAAAATTACCTTGAAATTGCGACGGAGTTAAGTGAAATGCCAGCGCATGAATATCATTATTTGTCGATGGTATTGGTCATACACATGAAAAAGCATTGGGATGATCGGATTCCCTCTTGGGTGGAAAAAATGACCTTGAAGTATCCTTGGTGGGATATTACGGATGTCTTGGCACCCAAAATTTTGGGACCTTTTTTTTTGAAATTTCCTGAGCAAAAAGAATATTTTGTAGATCGCTGGATGAACAGTGGAAATATTTGGTTGCAGCGACTTTGTATTTTATATCCATTGGATTATAAAATGAATTTACAAACAGAAGAGTTGGCAGCGATTATATTACCCCTTTCCAGTTCAAAAGAGTTTTTTATTCAAAAGGCCATTGGATGGATCTTGCGTCAATACGCAAGATCGAACCCAGGATGGGTTCGTGCATTTGTTCAACAACATACCTTAGCTTCCTTAAGCAAAAGAGAGGCCTTAAAACATCTTACATAAATTGGTTTAGCCAATTTCTTGCCTCTTTTTCAGTGGAAAAAGATTTCATTGGGATGGGCGATTTTTGGAATTTGAACAGCAGATTCATGATGAATTTTCCGAGTGATCCCTCAGATACCATGGCCATTGCAGTATAAATTTCGGGTAGTTTTTGCTTGCTAAGTTCTCTTGTTGCT
>JBEGQV010000036.1:0-6931 GCA_041180785.1 Bacteroidota bacterium
GCAATATAGGTAATAAATAAAATGAAATTTCCTTTGTAAAGAGTTTTAAAACTCCTATTAGAATAGATTAATAACAAGGAAAGTATCTGAAACGCTAACGTAACTAACGATGGGTTGCCTACTGCAGGTAGTAAAGTTCTTATGAAAAAAATAAAACCTTGGCCCATGAAAGGAATTACAATTCCAATCGATTGAAGCCAAGGTGTTATTTTATTTTTCAATTCAAAATGAATTTAAAAATGTTTGTGATTCCGTTTGGATTCGAACCAAAGACCTACTGCTTAGAAGGCAGTTGCTCTATCCAGCTGAGCTACGGAACCAAAATAAAAAGTCAATTTATTTTTTTGCAAAAGCAATATCAATAAATTGACTTTAAATTTTGTCGGGGTGGCAGGATTCGAACCTACGACCTCTTGGTCCCAAACCAAGCGCGATACCGGGCTACGCTACACCCCGAAAAATATACTGCGGAGAGAGAGGGATTCGAACCCTCGGTACCGTTACCAGTACGACAGTTTAGCAAACTGTTCCTTTCGGCCTCTCAGGCATCTCTCCTAGCATTTAAGAGAGCACAAAAATAAGTAAAATATTTTAATTTGCCATATTTACGGGCAAATATTTTTTAATTTAAATCAACAACTGAAATTGTTTTCCCTTCTAATTTAGTGGATCCCATTAAATAGGCATCAACATTTCGAGCAGATTCTCTTCCTTCAGAAATAGCCCAAACAACTAAGGATTGTCCTCTTCTTGCATCACCTGCTGAGAAAACTTTTTGATTATCAGTTTGATATGAATTTGATGCCTTAATGTTACCGCGTTCATCTAATGCTACATTTAAGGTTTTTAACTCCTCTACTAAAGCATTGTGATCCGTATGTAAAAATCCTGCAGCAATTAATGCAAGTTCACAAGGAATTTCTCTAATATTAATAATTTTTTGTTCAATTGTTCCGTTGTTATTTTCTAAAACAATATCTCCTATTTTTAATCCAATCAATTCATTTTTTTCATTTTTAATGAATTCTTGTAAAGATATTGACCAATATCTTTCTGCACCCTCTTCGTGGGAAGTAGATGTTCTTAACATATTCGGCCAATTAGGCCAAGGAGTATTTTCTGCTCTTCCAACTGGTGGTTTAGGCATTACTTCTATTTGAGTGATGCTTTTTGCTTTATGTCGATTACTAGTTCCAACACAATCCGAACCAGTATCTCCACCTCCAATTACCACTACATTTTTTCCTGTTGCTAAAATGTTATTATTTATATATTGTTCCCCTTTGTGATTAACTAATAAATCAATATTAGCATTTCTTTTATTTTGTTGAGATAAAAATTCCATCGCAGGAAAGATACCACTTGCATCAGAACCGGTAATATTAATTAATCGAGGTGTCGTAGATCCTGTGCAAACTAAAATTGCATCAAATTCAGATTCAAGTTGTTTTATTTTTACATCTTTACCAATTGTGCAATTCGTTTTGAATTCAATGCCTTCTGCTTTCATAATTGCCACTCTCCGATCAATAACTGTTTTATCTAATTTGAAATCAGGAATTCCATAGCGTAACAATCCACCAATTTGATCTGCTCTTTCGAAAACTACGATATTGTGGCCAGCCTTATTTAATTGCGCAGCTGCAGCCATTCCCGCAGGACCTGAACCGATGATTGCAACTTTCTTATCAGTTCTTTTTGAAGGAATACTAGGAATTACCCAACCTTCAGTATAAGCTTTTTCTATAATTGATTTTTCAATTAGTTCAATAGTGACTGGTGGTTTATTTATTCCTAACACACATGAAGATTCACATGGTGCTGGACAAATTCTTCCTGTAAATTCTGGGAAATTATTTGTCGAGCTTAGGATTTCATAAGCATATTTCCAATTTCCCTCATACACAGCATCATTAAATTCTGGAATAATATTACCTAAAGGACACCCATTATGGCAAAATGGTGTACCACAATCCATACAACGACTAGCCTGAGCTTCTGTTTCTTCTAGTTTTGGTAATAATTCAATTTCTTTGTAATCATTAACCCTTTCAGACACAGGTCGTTTAACTGCTGGAATTCTATCTTTTTCTAAAAATCCTGTTGGCTTACCCATTTTACTATTATTTTAAATCAATTTTAATGTCTTTGTATACTTTGTTTTTATCTTCAAGAACTTCAGAAATTTTTAAATTTCTTTTTGATAAGGCATTCTTAAAATCTATTGGTAATACCTTTTTGAATAAGGTTTGCAAAGATGCATAGTTATCAAGAATATATTTCCCTTTTAATGATTTTGTATTCTCAACATGGTTCTTTAAGTACATTAAAACAATATTAATATCTTCTTGATTCAAATCAGATATTTCTACCATTTCCCTGTTTACTTTTGATTCAAAAGTATTTTTTTCATCAAATACGTAAGCAACACCACCTGACATACCAGCTGCAAAATTTCTTCCGGTATCTCCAAGAATTAAAGCGAGTCCTCCTGTCATATATTCACATCCATGATCACCTATTCCCTCCACAACAACTTTGGCACCAGAATTTCTAACGCAGAATCGTTCTCCTGCCATTCCTGCTAAATATGCCTCACCTGATGTAGCACCATAGAAGGAAACATTTCCAACAATTGAATTCTCTTCTGCCTTAAATGGAGCATTTGGGGAAGGGTAAACTACTAATTTTGCCCCACAAAGTCCTTTTCCAATATAATCATTGGCATCACCTTCAATCTCAAACTTAATACCTTTGACAGCAAATGCACCAAATGATTGACCAGCAGTTCCTTTAAATTTAATATTAATAGTTTCAGGTTTTAATCCTTTTTCACCATATTTTTTAGTTATTTCATTCGAGAGAATTGTTCCAACCGAGCGATTAACATTGATAATTGCTAATTCACCTTGTGTATTTTCTTGTTTTTCAATCGAATTTTTAGCGATTTTTAATAATTCCCAATCTAATTGGTCCTCTAAGCCATGATCTTGATCTTCACATTTAAAGACAGCAACATTTTCACCTGGATTTGAAGATGCTAATATTGGACTCAAATCTATATGTTTAAATTTCCAATGATTCGTTAAGTTTTTCATTTCTAGCATATCAACTCTACCAACCATTTCTTCAATGGTTTTAAAGCCTAATTCTGCCATTATTTCTCTTAATTCTTCGGCTAAGAAATAAAATAAGTTTACTACATGATCTGGATTACCTGTATATAAGGCTCTTAAATCTGGATTTTGTGTAGCAACACCCACTGGACACGTATTTAGATGACATTTTCTCATCATAATACACCCAGCAGTTACCAAAGCTGCTGTCGCAACACCGAATTCCTCAGCACCTAATAATGCAGCTACTGCAAGGTCTTTACCGGTTTTGATTTGACCATCTGTTTGTATGGTCACCCTGCCTCTTAATTTGTTTTTAACTAGTGTTTGGTGAGTTTCAGCTAAGCCTAGTTCCCAAGGTAGTCCTGCGTGACGTATAGATGATAAAGGTGAAGCTCCTGTTCCTCCATCATAACCAGCAATTAAAATATGGTCTGCATGGGCTTTAGCAACTCCAGCTGCAATTGTTCCTACACCAGCCTCCGAAACTAATTTGACGGATATTCTGGCTTCTCTATTCGCGTTTTTTAAGTCAAAAATTAATTGAGCTAAATCTTCAATAGAATAAATATCATGGTGTGGCGGTGGTGAAATTAATCCTACGCCTGGTGTTGAATGTCTTGTTTTACCAATCCAGTCATCAACTTTATGACCTGGCAATTGACCACCCTCTCCAGGTTTTGCACCTTGAGCCATTTTTATCTGTAATTCTTTGGCATTCGTTAAATAATTGGCTGTTACACCAAATCTTCCTGATGCTACTTGTTTGATTGCCGAATTCATAGAATCCCCATTTGGGAGTTTTTCAAAACGGATTGGATCTTCGCCTCCTTCACCTGTATTTGATTTACCTCCAATTCTATTCATGGCAATAGCTAAGGTCGTATGTGCTTCATATGAAATTGAACCAAATGACATTGCTCCAGTAGCAAACCTTTTAAGAATTTTTTCTGCAGATTCAACTTCTTCAATAGCAATTGATTTTCCAACTTTAAATTTCAATAATCCTCTTAACGTGATAGCTTTATTGCTTTGGTCATCAATTAATTTTGAATAAGCCTTAAATTGTTGATAATTATTGTTTTTTGTGGCTTGTTGAAGTAAATGGATTGTTTGAGGATTAAATAAATGTTCTTCTCCCCTTTGTTTCCACTGATAGATACCTCCTACCTCTAATTTTGGATTTTCAGCTTTTAAAAGTGAATAACCAGATTTATGTTTGATGAGTGCTTCCGTAGCAATGGTGTCTAAATCAATTCCATTAATTCTTGAAATCGAACCTGTAAAATAACTATCAACAACTTCTTTACTAATTCCTAAGATTTCAAAAATTTGAGCACCTTGGTAGGATTGTAGTGTTGAAATACCCATTTTGGAGAATATTTTTAACAATTCTCCATTGACTGCTTTAATATAATTATATTCTAATTTTTCATATGACAAAGAAGAATCAATTAGATTCCTATCCTTCATATTTCTAATTGTTTCAAAAGCCATATATGGATTCACTGCAGAAGCTCCATATCCGATAAGAGTAGCAAAATGATGACTTTCCCAAACATCTCCTGCTTCCAAAATGATGCCTACCTTCGCTCTTTTTTTAGTACGAATTAAATGATTATGAACGGCACCTAAAGCTAGTAAAGATGGAATAGGGGCATGTGAAGAATCGATACCTCGATCAGTTAATAAGATTATTGAATAACCGTCATCTACAGCATCTTCTGCATATTGACAAATACGATCCAATGCTTTTTTCAAAACTCCGCTCTCTCCTGAAGAGTTAAACGTCATGTGAATCGTTTTAGTTTGAAAATTTGCATGATCAATCCAACGGATTTTTTCAATTTCTTTATTTCTTAAAACAGGTTGTTGCATCTCAATTTGACGACAATGAGATGGACTTTCTTCCAATAAGTTTGACAATCCTCCGATATCAGTTAACAAAGACATCACCATACGCTCACGAATTGGGTCGATTGGCGGATTTGTTACCTGAGCAAATAATTGCTTGAAATAACTTGATAAATGCTGAGATTTATCAGATAAAACAGCTAAAGGCGTATCAATACCCATAGAACCTAAAGCTTCCTTACCGGTTTCCACCATTTGTGCTAAAATAACACGAATGTCCTCTGTCGTAAAACCAAATATTTGTTGTCTCGCAATAAGTTCAGAAGCTTTTGGTTGTTTAAATTCTGAACCTGCTTCTGGTAAATCTTCTACACGAATTTTATTTTCTTTTAACCATTCTCCATATGGTTGTTGCTGACATATTTTTTCCTTTAACTCCTCATCTGGGATAATTCTGCCCTGTTCCATGTCAACTACAAACATTTTTCCTGGTTGTAATCTACCTTTTTTAACAATAGTTGAGGGATCTAAGTCTAATACACCTGCCTCTGAGGCCATAATTACATGATCATCATTAGTTACCCAAAATCTTGAAGGTCGTAGTCCATTTCTATCTAACGTAGCCCCAATCATCTTTCCATCCGTAAACGATATCGAAGCTGGACCATCCCAAGGCTCCATGAGTGACGCATGATATTCATAGAAATCCTTTTTGTATTGTTCCATTGATTCATTTCCATCCCATGCTTCTGGAATCAACATCATCATGACATGAGGTAATGATCGACCGGATAAATATAAAATTTCGATCGCATTATCTAATATGGCAGAATCAGATTGTCCTAATGAACAAACTGGTAAAATCATGTCAAGCTCTTCTTTAGAGAAATATTTACTTGAAAAAAGAGCAGATTGGGCTTGCATCCAAGAAGAATTACCTTTTACGGTATTTATTTCTCCATTGTGAGCAATAAATCTAAAAGGTTGAGCTAATTTCCATTCCGGAAATGTGTTTGTTGAAAATCTTGAATGTACAATTGCTAAAGCAGACGTAAAGTTCTCTTGATGTAAATCGTTGAAATAACCAGGAACTTGCATTGTCGTTAACATCCCTTTATAGATAATTGTTCTACATGAAAGGGATGTAAAATAGAAGTTATTTGATAAACCAGGAATGGTATCATTTAACAATTTAGAAACATATTGTCTGAAAATGTAAAGTTTTCGTTCAAAATCAATTTCAGTTTTGCATGAATCTGGTCTTTCTATAAATAATTGTTGAATACTTGGTTCTGTATTTCCAGAATCAGCTCCTTGAATTTCATTATTAGAAACAGGTACTATTCGATAACCTAAAATACGTAAACCCAATTTCTTTGATTTTCTTTCAATTACTTCTTTACATTCCTTAATAAGTGTATCATTATTTGGAAAAAAGACCATTCCAACACCGTAGTTTCCTAAAGCGGGAAGTGAAAAATTTAATTTAGATGTTTCCTCGATAAAAAATTCATGAGGTAATTGTAGCAATACTCCTGCTCCATCTCCAGAATTTGGATCACATCCACATGCCCCTCTGTGATCCATTCGAATTAACATCTTTATGGAATCTTGAACAATACGGTGAGATTTAATTCCCTTTAAGCTTGCAACAAATCCAATTCCACAAGCATCATGCTCGAATTCTTTACGATACAAACCCTGTTCTGAACTCATCTTCATCATCTAAATTATAATTATTCTAATAATAAAATTCAATATTCAAAAATAGATTCTATTTTAAATGAATGATATTTAAAGATAAAATCTACTAATTTCAAATTTAACCAAAAAATAATTTGGCAAATTATATTTTAATCAAAATATTATACTGATTAATAAAATATCACTAAACAAGTACAATTAATCTTAAAAGAGTGCAATTTTTTAATATTCATCTGAATAATCTGAAAATTCATCTG
>JBEGQV010000037.1:0-4169 GCA_041180785.1 Bacteroidota bacterium
CATTCCTGCCTTTTTATAGGCTTCCAAATATGAATTGTTGAATTCATAGCGATGACGGTGTCTTTCTTGAATATTAGTTTTACCGTAAATTTTATAGGCCAATGTTCCTTTTTCAATTTTGCAAGGATATGCTCCTAAACGCATGGTGCCACCTTTTTCCGCAACAGATTTTTGTGATTCCATGATGTCAATAACCGGATTGGTTGTATCAGGATTCATTTCAAAGGAATGTGCATCATCGAGTCCCAATACATTGCGACCATATTCAATTACTGCACATTGCATTCCCAAACAGATTCCCATGAATGGAATATTATTTTCTCGAGCATACTTAACAGCTTCAATTTTACCTTGAATGCCTCTCTCTCCAAATCCTGGCGCTACTAAAATACCATCTAAAGGTTTTAAAACCTCGTGAATATTCTCTGGTTCCATCGTTTCTGACGAAATCCAATGTACATTAACTTTGATTTCGTTGTAAGCACCTGCATGAATAAAAGATTCTGCAATGGATTTATAAGAGTCCTTTAATTCAACATATTTTCCAATTAATCCAATATTGATTTCAAATTTTGGATTTTTCAATTTATCCAAAAATTTATTCCATTGAATTAAATTTGAATCTTGATCATTATAAATATCCAATTTATATAAAACCCGATTATCAAGCTTTTCAGCTTTCATCAATAAAGGAACATCATATATAGTTTCTGCATCCATCGCCTCGATAACATCCTGTTCAGATACATTGCAAAATAATCCAATTTTGCGCTTCATATCTGCTGGTAATGGATGTTCCGTACGACAAACTAGTATATCAGGTTGAATACCGGATTCTGATAAAGCTTTGACAGAGTGTTGCGTTGGTTTTGTTTTTAATTCACCAGCTGAGGATAAATAAGGAACAAGCGTTAGATGAATGAATAATGTGTTTTTTTCACCTAAGTCCCACTTTAATTGTCGAGCTGCTTCAATAAACGGTAATGATTCAATATCCCCCACACAACCACCAATTTCAGTAATTACGATATCAAATTTGCCAGTTTGTCCTAATAACATCACATTACGTTTTATTTCATCTGTAATATGAGGTACTACTTGAACAGTTTTACCTAAATAATCACCTTTTCTTTCCTTTGTAATAACATTATGGTAAATTCTGCCAGTGGTAATGTTATTATCTTGACTTGTTGGAACATTTAAAAAACGCTCATAATGCCCAAGGTCTAGGTCGGTTTCAGCCCCATCATTCGTTACATAGCATTCTCCATGCTCATAAGGATTTAGGGTACCAGGATCTATGTTAATATAAGGATCAAATTTTTGGATTGTAACGCTTAGTCCTCGTGCTTGTAATAATTTTGCTAAAGAAGAGGCAATGATACCTTTACCTAATGATGATGTTACACCCCCCGTAACAAATATAAATTTAGTTTTTTTGCTTGTCGCTTTGGCAGACATTTGTATTAATTATTTATCCGTTTACGGGATACAAAGTTAAGAAATATTATCGATTCCTTTTAATCCTATTTTTATTTTAAATTGCATAAATAATGGAATTTTATGAATAACAAGCCAATAAAACTTTTTTCAGCCTCTGCTGGAGCAGGTAAAACATATACATTAACCATTGAATATATCAAATTGGCTTTAAAAGAGGTTGAGGCAAGAGGTTATTTCAGGAGAATTTTGGCAGTCACTTTTACCAATAAAGCTGCTGAAGAAATGAAAAGAAGAATTATTGATTTTCTTTATTTAATTGCGAAAAATGATTTTTTAAAACATACAAATCATCCTAAAATTAAAGATTCGGAAGAAATAATTGTAAAAATTTTGTCAGATTTTAAAAATGAGAAACTTGACCTAACAAGAGATGAATTAATCAAAAGAGCAAATTATACACTCAAGCAAATTTTGCAAGATTATGGGTTGTTTTCTGTAATGACAATTGATTCATTTGTTCAAAAATTATCTCAAAGTTTTATTGAAGAATTAAATTTACCTGATCAATTTGAAGTCAATCTAGACAGCAATCAACTAATCCAAGATGTCTTAAATGAAGTATTAGATCAGATTAATCAAAATTCGTCGATTGATCTAAAGCAGGCAATTCTTGATTTTGCCTTACAGGAAGTGGAAGAAGAAAAATCATGGAATGGTTTGCGCGATGGACTCCAAAATTTTTTAAAAATTTTGTTTCAAGAGGATTATCTTGAAAAAGAACGCTTGATTCAACAATTTGATGTATCCGATTTTCAGGAAATCGAAGAAAATATTATTGAGTTTGAAGAATTAAGTTTATCTAGGTTGGTGGATGATGCTCGAAAGGTCATTGAATTAATCGAATCGAATCATTTAGAAATTTCAGATTTTACGCAAGGATCCCGTGGACCTATTGCAGATTTTTATAAATTTATTCAAGTACCTCAATTACAAGGTAATTCTTATGCTTATATGCTTTCTGCAATTCAAGCCGGGAAATGGGAGGCAGGTAAAATTAATTCCATCAAAAAGGACTTGATACATTCTATTTCTACAACCTTAACTGACCTTGCTAATGATTTTTATACAACTTATCAAAAAGCTTCTCAAAAAAATGCTTTATTAGGTTTAATTAAGAAAAACTTAAGAAAATTTGCGTTGCTAAATCATATTCAACAAGAATTAAATCAATTTCAAATTGAAAATGGAATTATTTCCATTTCTGATTTTTCTAAAAAAATTAATCAAATTGTTTCAAATGATCCCTTACCATTTATTTACGAAAAACTGGGTGAACGTTACCATCATATATTAATTGATGAATTTCAGGATACTTCCATTTTGCAATGGAAAAATTTTATGCCTCTCCTTGAACATACAACTTCCTATCGTTTTACAAATTTGATTGTTGGAGATGCAAAGCAATCTATTTATAAATTCAGGGGAGGTGAGGTTGGACTAATAGCATCCTTATTTGCTCAACAGATTTCGTTTGTTGATAAAAAATTTGAGGAGAATTCGTTAGATAAATTGCGTTTTACAGAAATAATACAGTCGATACAACCTAAAAATTTAAAAGAAAACTATAGAAGTTCATTTGAAATTGTCAATTTTAATAATTCGCTGTTTCAATGGATTCATCAACATTCTGCTATAAAAGAAAAATATCCATTAATTGATCAAGTGTATGGCAACCATTTAACACAAGAAGCTAAGTCACCTATTTATGACCAATCTACAATTTCTTGTAATTTTTATGTGGTAAATGCTGATAAAATTTATTCAGTAGAAGAAGAAAAAAAATGGAATTTAGATGAAGTTTGTAAGATCATAACGCGTTCCTTGATTAATAAGTATAGCTATAAAGATATTGCCATTTTAACACGAGGAAATAAAGAGGCAAATTATTTAGCTATCGAATTAAAAAAAATGGGTATACCATTAACATCTTCAGATTCCTTGCTCTTATACTATTCCCCCTCCATTAGATTTATAAAAAGTTGTTTAGCATTTAAATTAGATCCAAATTCTCGTATTCGAGAATTTGAATTACGTACTAATTACCAAAAGTTAAGTAATACCTTGTTTGTAAATAATATTGAATTCTCTTTTTTGTTTCAAAAACAAAATTTTCAAATAAAATCATTTATTCAGTCGATAATACATCATTTTCAATTGATGTCTATTCCTTCTGAAGTACCTTATTTGTTGAAATTAATTGATATATTGGAGGAGTATACACTAAAAAATAACAATTCGATAGATGATTTTTTAACGTATTTTGAACAAAACAAATATTCGATTTCGATTAACGGAAATGAATCTTTAGATGCCATTACAATTTCCACCATTCATAAAAGTAAAGGCTTAGAATATCCAGTAGTAATTTTAGGATTTGCCAATTGGTCACTTACGCCAAATCGTGGAGCTATATGGGTTGATTTTGATGAGGAAACCGAATTTAGTGAATTACATGCTGGCAAAAAATATCTATCTACTCATTATTTACCTGTACAATCCAAACACTATAGTCCATATGGATCGTTAAGTAATCAAATTGAAAATGAGCATCAGCTTGCTTCATTGGAAGCAATAAACATGTTATATGTGGCAACAACTCGTTCAAAATATGATTTATATATCCTAAGTAAATTTGTAGAGGAAGATGCTCCTAAAAGATTAGTAAA
>JBEGQV010000038.1:0-9133 GCA_041180785.1 Bacteroidota bacterium
TGCGGCCTCTTTAATGCCTTTTACCAAAATCCAAGTCACAAACCACACTACCACAAGTGCCGGAAGGTTAACAGCCCATTCAGGAGCTGGTAAACCATTGGCTAAAGCATAGTCCTTGGCTGAAACAGGATCATTTCTAAGATAATAAGGAATATCGATATGGAAGAGTTTGAGGAATTTGGTGAAATAGCCCGACCAGCTTACCGCAACAGTCATGGCACCCATGGCATATTCCAAAATCAATCCCCATCCGATAATCCAGGCAAAAATTTCACCTACCGTTCCATAGGCATAGGCATAGGCCGAACCTTCCACAGGTAGCATTGCTGCAAATTCTGCATAACATAAGGCTGCAAAAATACATCCTAATCCGGCGATGATAAATGAAATGGCTAATGCCGGTCCTGCATGAAAATGGGCTGCAGTTCCTGTTAAAACGAAGACTCCACCTCCGATAATCGCACCGATACCGATAGCTGTAAGACTCCATTTTCCTAAAACCCTGTTTAATTCGCTTTTCTGCATATCTGCTTCAAAAGCTTCCATGGGTTTACGTCTCCAAATGCTGTTGTTCATAAATGAAAATGTTATGGGTTATGGGTTATGAGTAATGGATTTAGAGTTTTTTCATAACTCATAACCCATAACTCATAACTCAAATTTATTTTTTCTTGCTCTTCGCTCCAAAGTCGATGACAATTGGTGCTGCAACAAAGATAGAAGAATAAGCTCCGAAAACAACACCAATAAACATGGCGAAAGAGAAGCCTCTTAAAATATCTCCACCTAAGAATAGTAATACGGTAACTACTAAAAATACAGTAGTTGCTGTCATGACCGTTCTCGACATCGTATGATTAATGGATTCGTTAATCGTTTTAATCATCAATTGCTTGTTGCTTAAATCTGCATCGATACCGATTTCCTCACGGATACGGTCGAATACTACCACCGTATCATTAATGGAATAACCAATAACTGTTAAGACCGCTGCGATAAAAATTTGGTCAACTTCTAATTCGAATCCAAACAAACGAGTGATTCCCACCATACCTAACACTACTAATACGTCGTGTACCAAAGCAACAATACCTCCTAAAGAATATTGCCACTTACGGAATCGAAGCAAGATGTAGATAAAGATAGCGATTAACGCATATCCAATTGAGATGAATGATTGTGTTAAAATATCATCGGCAATCGTAGCTCCTACTTTTGATTCAGAAAGAATTTTCGGATTTTTAGATGCAAAATCTTTTAATCCATTTTCTAAAGCTGAACGAACTTTAAGACTTGCTTCCGCCGACTCATCTTCTACTAAATAGGAAGTTGTAATTTTCAATTTTGTATCTCCGTTAAAAGTCTTCACTTCAACTCCTTTACCAGCGAAATCATCTTTCAACGCATCTTTCACTTGTCCCGCCTCAGTTGGAGAAGCAAATTCTACCACATAAGAACGACCACCTTTGAAGTCGACACCTAAATTAAATCCACCTTGCATTACTAAAACAATGGCACCAACAGCGATCAATCCCCATGAGAACCAATACGAATACTTACGTTTTCCAATGAAATCGAAGTTCATGCCTTTGAATAGATCACGAGAAATAAAGGTTTCGAAAGTCATTTCTTTCTCTTTTCCAGATTTGATAGCACGATTAGCCATCCAATCAATCAAGATATGAGAAATATAAACGGCTGTGAATACAGACGTAACCAAACCAATACAAAGGGTCACACCAAATCCTTTCACAGAACCTGAACCAAAAATAATTAAGATGATACCAATCAAAATGGTGGTTACGTTACCGTCAATAATTGCAGATAATGCTTTCTCGTAACCTAAAGAAATTGCTTCTTTCAAACCTTTTCCTTTATGTAATTCTTCACGAATACGTTCGTTAATCAATACGTTAGCATCAACCGCCATACCTAAAGTTAATACGATACCCGCAATACCTGGTAAAGTTAAGGCTGCTTGGATTTGTACTAATACACCAGCGATAAAGAACAAGTTAACCAACAAGGCTAAGTTTGCCATCCAACCTGGATTTCCGTAATACCCGATCATGAAAATGATGACCAATAACAAACCTAGAGCCATCGATAAATAACCTTGGTTGATCGCCTCATTACCTAATGAAGGACCAATGAATGCATCTTCAACAATACGGGTTGGAGCTGGCAATTTACCTGCTTTTAATACATTTGCTAAGTCTTTAGCTTCTTCCACTGTAAACGAACCAGAGATCGAAGAACGTCCACCCGGAATCTCTCCATTAATTACTGGCGCAGAATACACATAGCCATCTAATACAATTGCAATGCGGCGACCCACATTTGCCCCCGTCAAGTTTTTCCACAAACGAGCACCTGTACCGTTCATCGACATCGAAACCTCTGCCTTTCCAGCTTGGTCGTAATCCTGAGATGCATCTGTGATCACATCACCTTCCAAAGGAGCAGCTTGTCCTTCCGCTTTCTTTAACGCTTCTAATCCTAAAATTTCATCACCATTGGTTGCCTCAACACCTTTTGCATTCCAAGCAAATGTTAAATTGGCTGGGAACAAGGCTTTCACATCAGCGCGACGGAACAAGGCATTCACACGTGCCGTATCTTTACGGTACACCCCAATTCCATTGCCCATTTGAACAAATAATTGAGTCAAAGCATTACTTGTATCTGCTTTTACTTTACCAGAATCCTTTTTAGGAGTTTGCGTCAAGGCATTGCCCAAGGCATTGGCAGAAGTATCTTTTGCTGCTGGAGCAGCAGCACTTGCTGGCGCTGTTTTAGCTTTTGCTTCTTGCGCGATAATCGCTGCCATCGCATTTAATCCTGCACCATATTCGTTCAATTCATAACACTCGATGAATTCTAATTTGGCAGCACCTGATAATAACTTACGTGCTCTTTCTGGATTATCGACACCAGGTAATTCCACCTGAATTCGATTAGAACCAGGCAAACGTTGAATGTTTGGATTCGCCACACCAAATTTATCAATACGTGCTTGAATAATTTTATACACACGATCAACTGCACCATCAATCTCCGCATCAACCACTTTCTTCACTTCTGAATCAGAAGAATTGTAATCGATTTTGCCTCTGTTTACGGAATTTGCGAAAATTGACGCCAATTTCTGATTAGGTGCAATACGTGCAAATGCATCGTAAAACAATTCATTAAAAGGTTTTGTAGAAGTCGCTTGTGCTTTTTCTGCTTCTTGTAATGCCTTCTCGAAATTAGGATCATTACTTTTACCTGAAACTGCACGTAAAATTTCTACTGGAGAAACTTCTAACACGGCATGCAAACCACCTTCTAAGTCTAATCCCTTGTGCAAGGCATAATTGGTAACCTCTTGAAACGTATAACCTAAATAAACTGGTTTTTTCCAAAGCGAATCGATAAAATGTAATCGCTTTGCTGGGTCGTATTTCCCATCTTTTGAGGTCGCATATTTTATCGCCTCATCTCTTAACTGATTAGCCTTCCATGTAAATGATAAAAAGAAAATACACAGAGCTGAAATAATTGTCGAAAGCCAAATAATGGCACTTTTGTAACGCATTTTTATGAATTGTTAATTGTAAATTATGAATGTAGTTATATGTTATGGGTTATGGGTTATGAGTTATGGGTTATGTTTTTTTTAACTTATAACTCATAACCCATAACTTATAACGCTCAAGGTGCCAGCGTGGAAATGTACTGAGTAAGCAAAATCGTAAAGATTTTGCTTCTGGCAAAGGTGAATAAACTCTTTACAGGCTCCTTGATAACAGGAAAATGAATCGTAAAAAGCTGTTTAAATTCGAAATCAGTTGGAAAGTCAAAAGTTGGTGTGGGTGAACTATGGTAGGTACTTTGTTCTGAAATCACTTGCTTCTGAGGCGCTTTCGTTTCTTTAGAAGATTGTGATTTTGCAACTTTTTCAACTTTTAAGGTATGAAAAGACATCGGGTTGCCCAACATCCATAAAATGGCTGGCAATACCAATAAAAAAGTAAATACGCTTTTTGTCTTTTGCATAATGAGGAGCAAAAATAGGATATTTTTTGAATCTACACATATAAATACTCAAAAAATAAATCAAAAACCTTGTAATTTTTGTAAATTTGATTTTCAAACGTACCTAATGTACAACTACCTTTCAGCAGAAAATATTCACCATTTTATTCAAGAGGCCTTGGCAGAAGATGTGGGTCCGGGTGATTACACCTCCCTATCCACAGTTCCAGGCAATAAAACGGGGAAAGCACAACTTTTGGTAAAAGATGAAGGCATCATCGCGGGGGTTGAAATGGCAAAATATGTGTTTAAAGAAGTTGATCCAAGCTTGGTTGTAGAAACATTTATTCACGACGGTCAGTTTGTTAAAAAAGGTGATGTAGTCCTGCATGTGCTTGGAAATTCGCAAGCAATTTTAAAAGCAGAGCGATTGGTATTGAACTGCATGCAACGCATGTCGGGCATCGCTACTTACACCCGAAAACTTTGTGACATTATTTTAGGCACAAAGGCACAATTATTAGACACCCGTAAAACCACCCCAAATTTTCGAATCGCAGAAAAGTGGGCTTGTAAAATTGGAGGTGCGGTAAATCACCGCTATGGCCTGTTTGACATGATTCTCATCAAAGACAATCATGTGGATTACAGCGGTGGAATTCAGCAAGCATTGGAAAATACCTTTACATATTTAAAAACAAATCAATTACCTTTGAAGGTTGAAATAGAGGTGCGCTCCTTTGAGGAACTTCAAGAAGTCATTTCGATTGGTGGTGTGGATCGAATTTTGTTGGACAACTTTACGCCCGATCAAATTAGAGACGCAGTTCGTTTAGTCGATAAACGATTTATCACTGAGGCATCTGGAGGTATCAATGAGTCGACTTTACGTAAATATGCCGAAACAGGCGTAGATTATATTTCAATGGGGGCTTTAACCCACCAAGTAAAGAGTTTAGATTTGAGCTTAAAAGCTTTTTAAGATGAATTTAGTAGAAGAAGCAAAACAGGTTGGGTATATCAGTCGAACAACTCCTAAAGGAGATGACCTGATCCAGGCAATCAAAAAGCTTAAAAAAGATAAAAATGCGGTCATTCTTGCCCACTATTATGTAGATGGCGAATTACAAGAATTAGCAGATTACGTTGGAGACAGTTTGGGCTTATCGCAAGCTGCCGAGAAAACAGAAGCCGATTTAATCATCTTCTGTGGCGTACATTTCATGGGGGAAACCGCCAAAATCCTCAACCCCTCCAAAAAAGTGGTTGTTCCAGATTTCAATGCAGGATGTTCGCTCGCTGACTCAGTTCCTGTTGAAGAATTCAAAGCCTTAAAGGCCAAACATCCAAAGGCAGTTGTCGTAAGTTACATTAATTGTTCCGCTGAAATAAAAGCTTTAACAGATATTATTTGTACTTCTTCGAATGCGGTACAGATAGTTGAGTCGATTCCGGCAGACAAAGAAATCATTTTTGCGCCAGATGCTAACTTAGGAAGATATGTAGCGCATAAAACAGGTAGAGAACTCATTCTGTGGGAAGGTGCTTGTATGGTACATATCGACATCTCCTTAGAAAAACTTCAAAAATTACGCAAAGACTATCCAGAAGCCTTGTTAATTGCTCACCCAGAATGTAAAGAAATCATTTTGAAAGAGGCAGATTTTGTGGGTTCAACAACCGCCTTGTTGAATTTTGTTGAAAAATCACCTATAAAAACCTTCATTGTTGCAACTGAGGCAGGTATTTTGCACAAAATGAAAATGGCGGTACCTGATAAGCATTTGATTCCTGCGCCAGCCAATGAACAAAATTCTTGTGCCTGCAGCGAGTGTCCTTACATGAAAATGAATACGCTTGAAAAATTGTACAATGCGCTTTTTTATGAATTGCCCGAAATTGAAATAACAGAAGAAATAAGAATACCAGCCTACAATGCCCTCAAAGCAATGTTGGAAATCAGTAAATAAACAGAAATTTTGAAACACATGTCTATTGTATCGCATTTCAAAAGAAGTTTTCCAATCCTTGGACTACTTTTATTAATCACTTTAAGCATTTCTGCTCAAACAACTACAAAAAAGAATGTAGATAACTTGACAGATGCAGAGGTGGAAGCTTTTTATACTCGAGCACAGTCATCAGGCATGTCTGAAGCGCAAATTGAAAAAGCTGCAAAAGCTCAAGGATATCAACCTTCCGACATAGCAAAGATGAGACAGCGAATTGCAGAAATTCGTGCAAAAAAGGAGCAAAATGGAGAAGAAGCTTCGGAGGAAGAGGTAGATAAACCTACAGGGACCGGAAGAACCTCCTCGACCAAAACAACCAAAACAAGTAAGGAAAAAGTAGGTAATGTGGATGAGGCAGAGTCTTCTACTGAGGTTCAATTAGACTTAGATAATATTGTAAAAACAAATACACTTGAACATAAAGAATTAGAAATATTTGGGGAATCGTTGTTTAATAACAAAAGCTTAACCTTTGAACCAGACCTACGCATTGCAACACCTAAAAACTATGTATTAGGACCAGACGATGAATTAAACATCGATGTATTTGGTGATGTATTAGACAATTACAAGGTACGGGTGAGTCCGGAAGGAACCATTAAAATATTAAACTTAAGTCCTATTTATGTCAACGGATTAAGTATCGACCAAGCCTCCGAGCAAATTGTTTCGCGCATGCGTCAGTTATACCAAGGACTCAACAGACCGGGTAGCGGGGCATCTGCAGTCATTACCCTAGGTGCTGTTCGCAGTATCAAGGTAACCATTGTTGGGGAAGCAAAAAATCCAGGTTCCTATACCATCTCATCCTTAGCAACGGTATTTAATGCCTTGTACCAAGCAGGTGGACCATCTCGTAATGGCTCCATGAGAAACATTAAGGTAATACGAAACAACAAGGTCGTACGTGTGTTAGATTTATATGATTTCTTGTTGCGTGCTGATCAAAAAGACAACATTCAATTACACGACCAAGATGTTATTCGGATTTCAGAATATGATACTCGAGTAAGCATCATGGGAGAAGTGAAACGCCCATTGATGTTTGAAGTAAACAAGGGTGAAAGTTTAAAAGATGTACTCCGTTTTGCAGGTGGCTTTACAGAAAAAGCGTACACCTATACCATACCAGTTACCCGAAATACTTCACGTGAGAAAAAATTATTAAATGTCACGCAAGATGAAGTAGCTACTTTTTTACCATCAAATGGAGATGTGTATAAAGTAGGTGCCATTTTAAATCGTTATGAAAATCGCGTAGAAATTATTGGGGCCGTATTTAGACCAGGAGAATTTGCGATTGAAAATGGATTGACTACGGTAAAAGAATTAGTAAAAAAAGCAGAAGGCTTACGTGAAAATGCCTTTATTCACCGTGCCATTTTAGCACGTAAAAAAGAAAACTTTGAGCCTGAAATTTTATCCATTGATTTAGGAAAAATTCTACGAGGAGAAGTGGCTGATATTCCTTTGCAACGTGAGGATATTCTGACCGTTTATTTCCAAGAAGAATTAAGAGAAAAAAGAAAAGTGACGATAGATGGACAATTAAACAAACCTGGCACCTACGATTTTTACGATGGTATGCGTTTAGGAGATTTAATTTTATTAGCAAAAGGTTTTAAAGAAGGGGCAAGTTATTCGAAAATCGAAATTTCTCGAAGAATCATCAACCCAACAGCTCAAACAGATAACAACAACACCACGATTGAAATTTTTAACATTCCAATTGATGCAGATTTAAAATTATCTGACCGAGGATCTCAATTCATGTTGAGTCCGTTTGACAAAGTATCCATCAAATCTACTCCAACATTTGAACGCCAGCGTAACATCTATATCACCGGACAAGTGAACTTCCCTGGCTCTTACACACTTGGAAGAAGTCGCTCAAAAGTTTCAGATTTAATTGAACTAGCTGGAGGCCTTCGAACAGATAATTATATTGGCGGCGCCAAATTATACCGCGATTCTACCACTGTTGGTATCGATTTAACAAAGGCACTTTCCAATGCAAACTCGGAGGAAAACATCTCCTTAATTGAAGGTGATAGCTTGTATGTTCCTCGAATAAACGAGACTGTAAAAGTTTCAGGTGCCGTACAAAATTCGGTTTATTTAAGTTTTAACAGCAATAAATCAGTTAGAAATTATTTATCAGAAGCAGGTGGCTTAAATGATTATGCCATTAAAAAACAAATTTATGTGAAGAATGCGAATGGTAAATCGGCCAGTGTAAAACGCTTCTTATTCTTTAAATCTTATCCGAAAGTATATGCCGGTGCTGAAATAGTTGTTCCTGCCTATCCAAAAGACAAGAAGAAAGGTTTAACGACAGGCGAGGCCATTGGATTAGCGAGTAGTTTAACTTCTGTATCCATTGCCATTATTTCACTCCTAAGATTATTATAATTGACCCATGAAACAAGAAGAAATAATTGTTACGGAACAAGACGAAATAAGTATCGATTTAGTAAAGTTTTTTAAAGACTTACTACGTTATAAATGGTTAATTGTTTCCATTTCCATGGCATTCGGAATCATAGGAGCAGTATATTCACTTACGATGGTGAATGAATATACTTCGACCGTAAAAATGCTACCAGAAATAGACTCCAAACAAGGCAGTGGCGGTCTAAGTGGCTTAAAATCCTTGGCTGGTTTGGCAGGAGTAGATTTAGGATCTGCTTCTGGATCAGAAGCAATCCGTCCGGATTTATATCCAAATATTTTACAAAGCACACCATTTTTACTGACCGTTTTAGACCAAAAAGTCTATGTTGCTAAAACAAAAAAATGGGTATTAGTGAAAGATTTGTTTGGAAAGGAATCCATCAAACCTACTTTACATTTTGGTAGCGACAAAGAAGAAGAGAAAAAATCAGAAGATGATCTAGGCAACATTCCACAAGATGCTATTTCCAAGGAAGCTATTCAGTTGAATAAAAAAACAGATAATTTGGTTAATGCGATCAAATCGAGAATTTCGGCAGATATTGATAAAAAATCTGGTGTCATTACGATTTCCGTAAAAATGACAGATCCGGTTGCAGCAACTTCAGTTGCAACATATACGCAAAATTATTTAACAAATTACGTTA
>JBEGQV010000039.1:0-4473 GCA_041180785.1 Bacteroidota bacterium
ATATCCAGTAGTTTTTGCTTCCAGAATTTTAGGTAAAGGTGCTTTAAAAGGTGGAATGCCGATTTACAAATACATTGCCAATCGAATCTTAACGCTATTCCAAAACATTCTTATTGGTCAAAAATTATCTGAATACCACACCGGTTATCGCGGATTCACCAAAGAGGTTCTACAAGCCGTAAACTTTGAAAAATGTGACGATGATTTCATTTTCGACAACCAGATGGTGCTTCAAATTTTCTGGAAGGATTTTGAAATTGGTGAGGTAACTTGTCCAACCAAATATTTCGAAGAAGCCTCCTCCATCAATTTCAAAAGAAGTTCTATTTACGGATTAGGGGTTATTTGGTGGTCGATCCGTTACCGTTTAGCAAAATGGGGGCTAGATTGGGATTTGGTGAAATAAACAGCCCACGCCCGACAATGCCGAGCGTGAGACCATTTTAATTTAGAAACGAAGCGATGTCCCAAGCAAAAAGTTGAATCCTGCTTGCGGATAATAAAAATTCTCTGTTATCGTTTTTCCGTCGTAGATATAGCTATAGGTATAACCATTGGAGCTATACATGGTATTGGCTACATTGTTCAACAACAAGGTGAAATCTAATCGTTTAGCCCATTTAGTTTTTACTGGATAAGCGAATCGGATATCTTGGGTAACATAAGATTTGATGATTCTCCCCTCATCCGAAGTATTATCCAAATACTGCTTTCCTACATATTTTGTTAAAAAGGCAGTTTCTAATTTTCCTAATTTCCAGGTTAGCGTACTTCCAGTAATGACAGAAGGGGAATAAGCAATATCCGTTTTACCATGGGAAATCGATTTTTCTTCGTAGGTATCATAATCGGTGATGTATTCAACAAAATTGTCAATTTTGTTCTGACTCAAGGTTGCATTGGCTTGCCAAGTCAAATGCTTGGATAATTTCCAAGTAAAACTGCCTTCCAATCCTAAACGATAACTTGAGGCTACGTTCTGACGAACAGGTTCTCCAACGCTATTTAATTTACCCGTCAACACCAACTGGTCTTTGTAATTCATGAAATAAGCGTTCAATTGAAATGAAACATTCGTTCCTTTCTGCAAATAACCCGCCTCATAATCCATTAAGAATTCGGAGGTTGGTTTTTTGGTTGGATTATCCACAAAATCTTGTCGACCCGGCTCTTTGCTACCCACCGCATACGATACATAGGCTGAACTGTTATCTCCTAATTTCTGCGTTAAACCAAATTTGGGATTAAAAAATGAATAGGTATTTACTTGCGAAATATCTTGTCGCTTGTCGGCAATGCCCGACATGATGTACCCAATCGTTCGATACTGCAAATCAATCATCGCATCTAATTTTTCTCCTAATGCCCAGTTAATTTTGGCATAAAGATTCAAATCTGTTTTTTGAGAGTGGCTTTCGTAATACCTCTTGCCAATATATTCCCTTGGAAGATCTCCACCTACCACATCGCCGTGGTGTCGACCTATGTATTTATTCCATGCTCCACCAAAGGTAAATTTGAAGCCTTTATTGCCATCGTAATTTAAGCCAAAGGTGGTCCCGTAAAAATCATTGTCTAACCATTTTTGACGAATGATGTTCGCGTTATCCATGATTTCACCCTTTACCGTAAACGGCTTTAAATCATATTTAGACAAATCATCATAGGGCTTGTATTCTTCATAATACCCTCTTCCATAGGTATAATGCAAGTTTAGATCTAAGTTCCAATTGGCATTCAAAGTATGGTGACTCAACAATTGGTAATGATCTTGTGCATAATTATCCGTTTGATTCGGATAGGTATAAAAATTGTACGTTCTACCGCTCGACAATAAATTTTTTGCATCGTCCTCGCTCAACCAATTGCGCTCAATGTAGGCATTCATGCCAGCAATATCGTTGTTTACTCGACTTTCTGGAGTGCCGTACCACGACTGGAATGTCTTTTCCTTTCCTGTGAAAAAGTTTACACGAATCATAGATTTTTCACCAAAATAGGCACCCGAAACATATAAGGAACGTAAATTCGAGGATGCTCTATCCACATAGCCATCGGAAACGACTCTTGACAATCGACCATCCAAGGTGAATTTTCCTTTCATTAATCCACTTCCAAATTTAAGGGTACTTTTTAGCGTATTGAATGAGCCCCCAGAAACGGATGCTTCCGTATAGGCGTCTTTTTCAAATTCGTTGGTCTGCATGTTCACAGATCCACCAAAAGCCCCCGCCCCATTGGTACTGGTTCCAACGCCACGTTGAATTTGGACTGAGGCCACCGATGAAGCAAAATCTGGCATATTCACCCAATAAGTTCCTTGCGACTCCGAATCATTCACCGGAATTCCATTGATGGTCACATTTACTCGCGATGCATCGGAACCTCTGATGCGAATGCCAGTGTAACCAACTCCCGCACCGGCATCTGAGGTGGTAACAATCGAAGGTGTAAATTGGAGTAACATGGGCATGTCTTGACCCAGGTTACTTTTTCTCAAATCTTCAGCACCAACATTTGTGTAAGCCATGGCAGAGGAAGATCCGGCACGTGTACCTTGAACAATCACCTCATCATTTAAAAAATTGCTTTTTTCTAAATAAATGGTTTGATAGCCCTCTTTCACAACATAATGTTGCTCACGATATCCAACGTATCGAATGGTTAAAGAGGCATTAGCAGCAACATTGGATAGGGAAAAATAACCTTTGGCATCAGAAATGGCACCTTTTTGGGTCCCATCTAAAAGAATACTTGCACCCCAAAGTGGTGATTTTGTATCTTGTTCAAGTATTCGGCCGTCGATACGGCCGATATTTTTTTGTGCAAAAACCTGCACAAAAAATAAGCTTAAAAAAACTAGTGTGTACGAAACACGTGTCGTTAATCTTTTCATGATTGAAACGTTTAACAACAGGTAAAGGAGTCAAATCCTGTTTGAATTTAACATAACACCCTTCAACATTTGATTTTTTTAAGTTTTCAGCGCTAAAAACTCTACAAAATCCCTTCGGCAGCATTACCTGCATCAGGTTCTATGGGTATAATCTCAGCCTTTATTTAAAGGCACCCCTTTTTGTGGATACACAAAGTTACAAAATTTTCTACCTTTGCAAACTCATTTAGATAAAATTCGCCCAAGGGATGATTGTAAAGGATTTCTTACAACTGTATAAAGAAGACGGTTACATCCAAAGTATTTCTGCCAAAATTAATGCAGCAGAAAAGGGAAATTCATTTTATCTAAAAGGCCTTACCGGAGCCTTGGATACGGTCATCATGGCCAGTGTTGCCCAAGATAAATCCATACAATTAATCGTTTGTGAAGACAAGGAAGAGGCTTTTTATGTTCAAAACGACCTTCAAAGCCTTGTGGGTGACTCCGCCGTTGTCCTGTTTCCTACCTCAGCCAAAAAACCGTATGAATGGGAAGAAGTTGACAATGCCAATGTATTATTACGAGCAGAAACACTGAATATTTTAAGTAATTATTCAGATCAAAAATTGTTTGTCATTACCTATCCTGAAGCGCTCACAGAAAAAGTAATCAATAAAAAATCGTTGGTAAAAAACACCCTCTCCATCCGAGTGGGAGATAAGGTCGATCCAGCTTTTATTGCAGAAACGTTAAATGAATATGACTTTGAACGAAGCGATTTTGTCTATGAGGCCGGACAATATTCCGTCAGAGGAGGCATTGTAGATGTATTTTCCTATGCGGCAGAATACCCTTACCGCCTGGATTTTTTTGGAAATGAGGTCGAGAGTATTCGAACGTTCAATCCTGAAACTCAACTTTCCATCACCTCTGTTTCAGCCATGCACCTCATTCCCGATGTGCAAACTAAATTAATCCAAGAAACACGCGAAAGCTTTTTTTCTTTCTTACCAAACAATACATTCATCTGGTTAAAGGATACCGATGTATTGGAAGGCACTTTAGAAACAAATTTTGAGAAAGTTTCACAACAATATGAACAAATTTCTATTCAAAGTGGAAACATTACCGTTATCTCCAAGCCAGAGGAACGCTGGGAAACAAAAAAAGATGTATTTAAACAGTTCAAAAACTATATAACTATAGAGTTTGGAAAGCGGAATAAATTGAAAAATGCAGAAACAATCGTTTATGCATCTATTAATCCCGGGTCTTTTCAAAAAGATTTTCAACGCTTATCCAATGCGCTTTTAGATCACCAAACAAAAGGCTTTACCAACATTATTTCTTCGGAGTCGCCACGACAACTGGAACGTTTGGAGGTTATTTTCAATGAAATTAATTCTGCTATCCAATTTAAACCCCTGCAAATTTCGTTGCGGGAGGGTTTTATTGACGAGCAGATGAAAGTGGCCTTTTATCCAGACCACCAAGTATTCGAACGTTTTCATCGATACAAAGAGAAAAATAAATTCTCCAAAAATAAGGCCCTTACCCTTAAAGAGCTTCGCAATTTACAAGTGGGCGATTATGTG
>JBEGQV010000040.1:0-17999 GCA_041180785.1 Bacteroidota bacterium
GAATCCTTTGCCTGACGATCATCTACATCACACAAATAGGCAATTTCAGCCTTTCCACTTTCATAAAATTTCCTTAAATCCGATTTGCCTTTACCTCCTACACCAATACCTGCTACCAATAATTTATCACTTGGAGCCGTAAAACCCTTGCCAAGAACATGGCGAGGAACAATCATAAATCCTGCAGATGCTAAGGAAGCCGACTTGATAAAGTCCCTGCGATCAAATTTGGTTTTGTTGTCTTTCATAATAGGTTTAGATCTTAACCCATAAATCTAACCATTTTTTTGAAAAACATTATCCGTTTTTAAAATATATTTTTCAAAGATTTAGTTGTGTTTTTCAAATCCTGGATGATATTCACTTTCTTTATTCTTCAACACATCTTCTTCATAAAATAACACGTCTTTAAAAGTACCATTCACGTACATTTCTGCTTGATCTTTAAAATGCGGGGATGTCACATCACCACTTTCGCCACCTGCTAATAAAGATTTTGCTTTAATTTTTTCACCAAACTCAACCACACAAACAAAACTATTCCCCCCTGATCCATACCTTTTTATTGTTCCATCGGACTTTTTAGAAACAAATGAAGGTAAACTTCCCCATTGAGAGGAAGCAAATGGAGAAGGCAAACTGTACTGCGCATCATCATAACGAGGAATCAATTTATTCTCAATTCGTTGAAAACGATTGATGTCACCCCAAGCAACTTGCCAGGTTCCAAAATCTGTTGTCAATTGTTGAAGCACTTGATGCAACATCGTTAATTTTGTTTCATTTGAAACTGTTTTCAATAATCCATTTAATTCAAGGGGTAAGTCAATATCTTTTTTACCTTGAGTAACAATAGGTAGTATTTTTTCAGCCCACAAGATGGCTAAAGTAGTTGCAACGGACTCTTTGCTAGATTCCTTATTCCACTTCTCAAGTACTTCGATCGCATTTTTAACCTCATTAGAGGCACTCGACTTCGCTTCAAACAAACTGAGAAAAAGTACATCAAAAGCTGACAAATATCGATTATACCCTATTTTTATCAGCTCACTTGCATCTAATTTGTCACTTGACTCAAATAAGCGAACGGCATTTACACCTCTAAAATTTTCTGCATCCGGTGCCATGTAATGAGGAAAATCCTTTTTGAACAAACTATTTTTTCCAGCCGCAGAAAATGGGGTAGCATTACAATTTTGTAACCAACCATTACTTGGATTGATGTAATGAACCGTTTCTTTTACAGCATGTAAACCTTTCCATTCGGTTTTAGAGCTTGTTCCGTCTACAATGCCGTCCCAATCATAGGAAGCATCCCGCTTGGGCATGAAATTTCCGTGCCAATAGGCAATATTTCCTTCTTTATCAGCATATACTGTGTTGTTGGAAACATTTTCACGAAGGTCAAGTATTTTATTGAATTCGGAAAAGGATTTTGCTTTGGTTCGTGTCCAGGATTGAATCAAACCGTTCAAAGAACGGTTATTAGATTTCATGGCAATCCACCGATCATTGGTTTTAGCCATGATCGGCCCATGGTGGGTTGCATAAATAGTAAAATCTTTTTTCTGCAAACCATTTTCGGATCTATATAATATTCTTGCTGAGGATTCCTTTACTGGTAACCATTTACCATCGTACTGGTACACTCTGCTCACTTTGCTCACTTTGCTCACTTTGCTCACTTTGTTCACTTTCTCCCCATATAAATCAGCCACATCAGCATTGCTAGAGGTATGCATCCAACCTCCATGTTCATTAAAACCCTGGTAGACAAAAAATTGTCCCCAGGTGACAGCACCATAGGTATTTAATCCCTCTTCACTCACCAGGTGTACTTCTGGTCGATAATAAAATGTCACATGCGGATTAATATACAACATAGTGTTACCAGATTTACTTTTAAAAGGAGAAATCGCAAAACCATTTGAACCGGAAAGTCGCTCTTCCTTTTTACTTTTAATCTGTGCTAGATTTATAGACAAACCCTCATAAAAAGCTTTTATATCATTTGCTGTTAAATCACTTGTTTGAATAGCAGATATACTCCCATCCGTATAAGTTAAAGGATACCAGGGATGAAATCGTTTTAATAAAGCAGGTTTTGTTTGTGGATGTGTAAACAAATAATAGTTAATCCCATCTGCAAAGGCATTCAATAATTTTTTAATCCATATAGGTGAGCGATGATAGTCCTTCACCGATGCAGAAGAATCAATTACCATTCGAACCAACAAATCATCATAAATGGCTTTTTCTCCTTTAATTTCAGCGCTACGACCAAGCATCGTCACATAATTCATTTCAACGCGTTGAAAATCATCTTCGCATTGGGCATACATTAATCCAAATACACAATCCGCATCTGTTTTTCCATAAATATGTGGTATCCCCCACTTATCACGGATGATTTTAACTTGATTAGCCTGTTTTTTCCAGGCAGCTATTTCTTTTTGAGAAAAAGAAAAGGATGAAAAACTTATTACAATAAAAAGAAATATTTTATTCATAATTATTCATTTATCGCATGATCTATAGGTATTTCTAAACCTTTGTAAACCTTTTTACTGGTCCAGTCTTCATCATTTCCTTGCCAAAAAGAATCCGAAGCTGGCAAACCAAGAAACAAGAAGGCTTCCGAACATAAATAGACACTCCCTGTTGAAATATAATTTTCACCAATACCGAGTTGGTGCCCAGCAATTCCCAAGGTCAACCAACCCTTTGCATCAAAAGTACCTTTTGCCTCTAACTGTCTTTTAATCATATGGTAAAACATTGATCGAACTTGTGCTTCGCTGATTCCATTCGGCAAGAGCTTTTTTTGCGCCACTAAAGCCAAAGCTTGCATGTTGCCAAATCGGTAAGCAAGCGACCTTCCCGTAATTGGATAAGTTGCTTCGGGTGAAACCATACGTTCCAAAATTTCAGCATATCGTACCATCCGTTTGATTTGAATGTCTAAAGATAAACTGGAAGGTATATTTTTCTTCTTTAAAAAAGTAAGTATCTCAAATAACATCGGATGAATGACGAAACTATTATAGTAGTCGAAATGAAAACTTGGACCATCCCCATATACACCATCTCCTTTATACCATTCCATATGTTTTTGAATGGCATACTCAATTCTCGACATCTCACATTCCCCTGTTAATTCATAAATACAACATTCCACCGTGGCAGCAAATAATAACCAATTGTTTTGTGGTGGTTTCGTATTTCTCGTCAATTTTAAAGCTTTAATTAAATTAGCTTTTGTCTCTTCATCAAGATTTTTGAGTAATTGATTAGGGGCTCGTAACAGGGCCTGACTTAAAAATGCAGCATCTACTAAGGATTGTCCAGTAATATGGAAATTCAAATAATCAGGTGCCTTAGGGTCTACCCCATTTTTAAGTCCTTTTAATGCTAAATCAATGTATTTTTTTCGTAATTGTCCTTCTTTTGTATCATCAGGACCAAGCTCCAACCATGGCGCCATGCCCGTCAACATCCGTCCAAATGCTTCTAAATACGTCGATTGATAAATTCCTTGCCTCCCATGATTACTTTCTACAGGCATGTTTTGCTTAAGCGTATTTTGACTAAGATTGACTAACACCGGATTGGCAATTTGAATCATTTTTTGCACGAAAAAATTTCTTTGGGAAATACCATTTTGTCCGTACACATGTACAATAACACTTAATAAACAACTAAAAGCTAAAATTATTTTTTTCATTTATAATTGATCTATCAGATATTCTCCTTTAGTTATTAAGTCATCTAATTTACTTTTCTGCTCAACTGTCAATTCTCCCACCTCTCTTCGAGTAGTTAAATTAAAATCAAATCCTCTTTTCGACAAAACATATTTTGCTGAAATGGGATATGTATGATGAATAACATCCATGGTTTCAATAAAAAAAGATTGAATTGCCTCTACGTTTTTTTTGACATCAGGATTGTCAAAATTTTTACAAAGCCAAACAATTAATTCTGGAAAGAAATTTCCTTGAATACATGATAAGCCATTGACACCAGCATGTAAAGAGGCTACCGCATGTACCATATAGGCGTCGTAAATACCTAAGTTGCCATTTTTAGAAATTTGTACCTTTTCTTTAATTTGTTCCAAAGCAAGGGAGGTGTCTTTGTGGTAAATAAACCTACCTGAAGGCAAAAGCGTTTGTAAAACTTTTGAAGAAATTAATCGTTTATATGGAACCGGACATTCGTAAAAACCAAAATTCACACCAGGAGTTAACTGCATCCAATCCTTCAACCTTTCTAAAAATACCTCATCACCTTCTTCTTCATCCACCAGTAAATTATTCAACACAATGACGGCATCAACACCTAACTGCCAAACTTGATTTGAAAAATCTGCCATTTCTTCGATAGTCTTGCCAAAGGTACCCGTTGCCACTACTGGAATACGACCATCAACCGTTTTTAATACTGTTTCCACAAGTTGTAAGCGTTCGTTTTGAGTAAGTTCAAACATTTCACTCGACAAGCAATTGGCAAATAAACCTGCTGCTCCCCAAGAAATATACTGCTCCGTAAGCACCGAAAGGGCATCAACATCTATTGATCCATCCGAATGAAATGGCGTTAACATGACAGGAATAAATCCTTTTGGCAAACTTTTAGACATTTGTAGTACTTTTAAACATTCGATGCAGCAAAAATCCCATTAGGATAATACTTAATGTTCCAACAACTACCGTCATTTTGGAATCTACAGGAATCACTAGATAATCTGGCAAATAATCTTTTAAGGTAATTAAGGCAACTACCGCGAGACCTACCATTGTTGCGAGCACTGCTTGCCATTTTTGGACTTTCTTTACCATAAAACCTAACAAAAAAATCCCTAACATGCCACTTGCAAAAATACCTGACAACTTCCACCAAACATCTAAAAGACTTTTTACGCCTATCATACTTAAGCCAAAAACAATTCCTAACAAACCTACTCCGATGGTAGCAAGATGCAAAATCCATAATTGTTTTTGAGTTGAAACTTCTTTTTGAATAAATCGGAGATAAATATCTTTTAAAAATACGGTCGCTGAACTATTCATCCCGCTACTTATAGTACTCATGGCAGCCGACAATAATGCCGCTAAAATAATTCCTAAAATTCCTTTAGGAATTTGTGTTTTCATAAAGAAAGGAAGTACTTGATCTCCATAATCTGACACTTTCAAATCAGACATTGAAATGCCTTTCGACAAAGCCACCTGATTTTTCAAATCAACAATAAGCAATGGATTTTGTTGATAAAAAACGAATAATGCTGTTCCAATAAAGAAAAACAAGGCAGAAATGGGAACATAATACAAGGCACAAAGCCAAATACTTTTGGCAGCATCTTTGGGATGCTGAGCTGTATGATAGCGCTGTATATAATTTTGATCAATTCCAAAATTGGTCAAATTGATAAAAAAACCATAGAGAAAAACAACAAGGATTGAATTGGTCGAAAAGTCAAGTCTTGTACTTCCTAAACTCATTTTTTGTTGTTGATTTGCTGATGCAAGGATCATGGAAAAATCTACATGAGCAAAAATAATTCCAATGATAAAAAGTGCACCAATAGTTTTAATAATCGCTTGTACTACTTCTGTCCAAATGACGGCTTGCATCCCACCTAAAACTGTATAAATAATAATACTGACTCCCAAACAGACAATTGTTATCGGCATACGGATGCCCAACAAAGCATTTAGGGTTAGGGCAATTCCATAAAAAATAGTTCCCATCCGTGCTAATTGAGTCAATACAAAACAAACCATCGCATAGGTTCTTGCCCAAGCCCCAAAACGCTTTTCCAAATGGGTATAAGCACTTATTTCACCACTATTTCTAAAAAAAGGAACAAAATATTTTGTGGCAACAAGGGCTGCAAAAGGTATCGACAAGCTAAAAACAAATGGATTCCAGTTAGTGGAAAACGATTTTCCTGGGTCTCCTAAAAAAGTAATCGCACTTAAGAAAGTTGCATAAAAACTTAGACCAAGAGCCCAACCCGGAATTTTTCCAGATGCGGTTGAAAATTGTTCAGAATTTGTATTCTTTTTAGAGAAATAGATTCCAACCGCTATCATGGAAAACAGATAAATAATGATAACGGTTAAATCAAAGATTGGCAAATTAGACATATATTGTAAGTCTAAATATTATATAGTAATTTTTCAATGCAATTTAGGATAATATTAACATGAAAAAACAAATCTTACTAGCAATTTTAGGAATTGCTTCTTTTAGCATGACAGCCCAACACAAGTATGCAGCCAAGGATATTGAGGGGCGTTGGGATTTAACTCTTCAAAATAAAGAAAAATTACAACCATCTTGGTTAGAAATTAACCACTCTGGTTTGAAGACCTTTGTTGGACATTTTGTAAGTATTAATGGAAGCTCTCGACCCATTTCTCAGGTATTTGTAAATGAAAACACTATTTCCTTTGCAATTCCTCCGCAATGGGACAATAGCACTCAAGATTTAAAATTTGAGGGAAAAATTGAAGGACAAACCATGCAGGGTACCATTATTACCTCCATGGGTGTCACGGTACCTTTCACTGGTAAAAGAGCTCCGGCCTTAATACCAAGTAAGGAACCGAAATGGTCAAAACCCGTTTCTTTATTGAATGCAAAGGATTTAAGTGGCTGGGAAGTATTAGGACCAACCCACCAATGGGTGAATGAAAATGGGGTATTAAAAAGTCCAAAATCTGGATCAAATATTCAAACAAAAGAAAAATTTGGGGATTTCAAATTACATGCTGAAGTGAGATATCCAGCAGAAAGCAATTCAGGCATTTATTTAAGGGGTAGATATGAAATCCAAGTAGCAGATAGCTATGGTATGCAACCAGCAAAAGACCAAGCAGCTGCAGTTTATGGATTTGTACAACCTTTAGAACTTCCTATTAAACCTGCAGGTGAATGGCAAGTATACGATATTACATTAGTAGGAAGAGTTGTAACAGTTGCCTTAAACGGGAAAACCGTTATTTATAAAGCTGAAATACCCGGAATTACAGGTGGTGCATTGGATTCAAATGAAGCAGAACCTGGACCTATCATGATACAAGGTGACCATGGACCTGTTGAATATCGGAATCTAACCATTCAAAAAGGAGAATAAAAAAAGGGAGCTAAGCTCCCTTTTTACGTTTAATATCTTCTTTTTTCTTGCATCAAAAACCCTAACCAGAGTCCACACAAACCCCATGATACTACGGCATCAATAAAATCAGCCCTTATTTCATAAGAAGGGTACCAGAGATGTAACGTATAAAAGGAATTTGAAAAGCATATAATACCCACAAATAAGGCTGACAAGAAAATTGAAAAGAATTTCTTTGTTTTAAAGCGATTAACTAAGGTTAAAAACAAAAAAACAATGATTATATTCACAACTAAGCCCCTTGCCATGCTTAATCCCATGTTCATTTGATACGCAGGATAATATGTAATTCGTGCCCAAGGTTTACCTTGCATTTGTTGGGTAAATTGTTCAACTTCTTCTAAGGTGGAAGAATTCGCTGGTCGAGGCAACATATAACCACCACCCTCTTTTAATTGAGTTGATAGAAAATTCAGGATGGAATCTTGTGATGCGACATAACGCTGTGCAGGTTCATGCAAGTTAAAAACCATTTGAGAGACCGCTTGCCAAACAAAAATAATCAAGCCGCCTACCACTGCACCAAGTAATATTTTTTTCATCTAAAATATTTTTTTGACGCGCAAGTATATAAATAAGTTTTATAATTTAATGTAAAAAAAAACTAAAAATTGTCTAAATTTTTAAATTAGTACAAATTATTTCAGTTTTAAGTATTCTGTACCTGCTAATAAAAAACATCCCAAACCAAAATCTTCAAAATTTGGCACTGAAGTAAACGTAACAGGTTGCGAATCTTTAGGTTCTTTCCCTGTTCCTTGCACAAAACCCAGAAATCCATTTGGATGAACACAGGTCAATATGCCCTTCATAGCCCTTACTAGTGGTTTATGGTACTGCTTATTCGATAAAATACCAGACTTTAATCCATAAGCAAATCCATAAGCAAATAAGGCAGTTCCTGTCAGTTCAGGACCACCAAAATTACTTTCATCCTTTAAGCTTACATTCCAAAAACCATCTTTTCTTTGTAATGGCAATAAAGCTTTTGACATATTTTGAAACATCGTGATATATTCTTCTCGATGTGGTGAATTTTGATCCATTTGTTCTAAAGTTCTAACCAAAGCTGCATAAACCCAGGCATTTCCTCTCGACCAAAAACATTTCTCCCCGTTGGGTTCTCTATAAGGTAACACAAAATCCTTATCTCGAAACCATAAAGCCTCTTGAGCATCATACAAACCCGTCACACCATGTTTATCTTTTGTAAATGCATATAAATCATACATTTTTTCCCAATATCGATTATCCTTATACATTTTGGCTAATCGGGCATACACGGGCATACTCATTTGTAAACAATCTACCCATGACCAATCATCAGATTTTGTAGAATTGACCATGTTATCGATGTTTTGTTTGATGGGCCGAATTAGTGAAGAATCCCCTTTACCCATTAAAAATAAATCGATATATACTTGTCCACATGCTTGATTATCTGCATTTCTGGTATTGATTTTACCATCTCTTAGTCCCCATTGATGAAAAGTACCCCAATCCATCATGTATTTCATATCACTTTCTTTCGGGTCTAATTTATATAATTCCATTAATCCCTCATAAAATACAGCACGCGTCCAAATGTTACTAGGGCGGGTTCGATCAGGACTAATGATAACTTGTCCAACATCTGGCCATTTTTGTTGAAAATATCCTTTTGCCGAATGCATTTTTTCTAACAATTCTTTTTTAGAAATTTGAGCAAAGGCAATTTGTGAAATCACAAGAAGAAAAAGTATCGTTATTTTTTTCATGGCATATAAAATACTGAAGGTAAGTCAACACTTAGGGGTGAATTATCCGGATTGGTTTTCATAATATCTCCCATATAAGCCCACCATTTTTTCATAATTGGATGATCTGGAATTCTAACTAGGGCAGACAAGTCGGGTGCTTCAAGGTACGCAAAGAGTGTTAGACTTTCTTCATCTAAAAAAATGGAATAATTTGCAATTCCAAAGGTTTTCAAATAGGTTGAAAGTTCTGGCCAAATCTCATCGTGTCGCTTTTTATATTCCTGCTCAAAACCAGGGAGTAAAAACATTTTAAAGGCCTTTCGTTGCATATAATTTTTTCTTTAAAAGAAAAAAAGAGTAATAACTTACTCTTTTAAAATGTTCGTGAATTGTTGTAGGTGTTGATCGGTAAAATCAAGATGGGTCACAAAACGTAAGGAATGATTGCCAAAAGAATTACAGAAAATTCCTTTTTGTTTTAACTCAATTGCAAAGGTTGGTGCATGCAAATGATTGGCTAATTCCACAATAACAATATTGGTTTCAACTGGTAATACACGTTTTGTCCATGATAAATTTTCACAAAAAGCACCTATTTTTTTTGCTCGATCATGATCTTCCTTCAGTCGATCAATGTGGTGATCTAAGGCATATATTCCTGCTGCTGCTAAAAAACCAGCTTGTCGCCAACCTCCTCCCATCCGTTTACGAACGCGTTTTGCCTTCTTGATAAATTCCGAGGAGCCAAGCAATACAGATCCTACAGGTGCCCCTAGACCTTTTGATAAACAAACAGAAATGGAATCAAACCATTTTCCATATTGTAAGGGTGATTGGCCTGTCGCAACAATGGCATTAAAAATCCTTGCACCGTCGAGGTGCAAGCGCAATTTGTTTTCCTTACAATAATCAGCAATTTCTTGTAATGCATGGCTTGAATAAACGGCACCTCCTCCTTTATTCATTGAATTTTCTAAACTTACCAAAGAGGTTTCACAAAAATGGATGTCATCTGGTGAAATAACTTCCTTTATTTGCTCAACCGAAATACGTCCATTATCTCCAGCAATTAGTTTAACGGATGCCCCAGCATTTGCCATGATGCCACCACCCTCATACACATAAATATGGGACATAGCATCGCAAATTACTTCCTGACCTTTTCCAACATGCGTAGCGATGGCAATTTGGTTGGTCATGGTACCGGAGGCAGCAAAAAGTGCTGCTTCCATGCCAAACATTTTTGCTAGTTTATCTTCCAACGCTTTAACCGTTGGATCTTCATTAAACACATCATCTCCTAATTTAGCGGCAAACATCGCATCTTTCATCCCTTGTGTTGGAAGCGTAAACGTGTCGGATCTAAGTTCTATATGCATGTTAAAATTGTTTTAAAAAGGAAACCTTTGCTAAAAATGCTTTTTGTTTTTGAAGGGTTAAATCATCTCCAATATGTTCCATTTGATTGAAAACCAAATATACATAAGAGAGCGGTTGGTATTCCCACGAGAAGCGTAAATTTACTACATGTAAATCATTTAGGGAATTTTGTTGATAAAAACCAATCAATTGAATTCTCGGGTTGATGGCTAAGCGACTTTCGATCATCCATAAATTTACATCTTTCGACTCTTTTGCCACTCCCAAATCACGAATTTCATTTCTATTTAAAGTAAATCCAACATTAACATGTGGAATGGGTGCAACATTTGTTTTAATTGAATATATATTTTGTTTACCATTGAAGAAATCGCCAAAATCAGCTGTAATAAAAGTGGAATATTTTTTACTCTGATCCGTTGAAAAATAGAATCCCTTTCGAAAGAAATGATATTCTCCTAATGCAATTTTAATATTTAAAGGAGCAAAATCTGATTCTAAACGCTGATAATTAAATAAACCATACATACCAATGACACCACCATTTTGAAGGGTTGTCCAACCAGGTGTAAACAAAATGGTCCTTTCGATTAAATTTTTTGAGGTTAAACTATGATACAATTCCGTATATATACCAGGCTCTAGACTTCTTAACCATTTCGGGTACCAAGATTTTCTGATATTGTAATTAATACCTTGACTATTGGAAAGCACATTGCTTCTTGAGACAAAACCCATGGAAGGTTGAAAATATTGATCCACATAGGTTTGCGTCCAATAAGCTGCAATTTGATTTGTCCGATACATAAGTTGGTTGAATTGTGCCCAACCTTGCAAATGATCTTTTCCGTTGGAACTATTGGAAATCATCCCCGAATAATACATTTTTTCAGAGAAGCGTACGAATCCATCAACGGCAAATGTATTGTCATTAAAGGTTGGATTTTGTTTCGTTGTAGCAATAAACCCTAATCGATTCTGTTTTCCAAAATTGTGTGAGAGACGACCAACCCCAAAATTCGTATAATCAAAACCATCTCCTGCACCTTGTTGCATGAGAATCGCACCCACATTATTTCGATCAGATCGATAGACATATCTAGCCCCAGCAACAATAGGTACCGGATTTACATCTTTATCGAGTCCAATAGTTCTACTAAAAAAAGGTTTGATGTACATGGATCCACCCAAGACTTCATCTGTAGGGGCCAATCCGGAAGAAAACAAAGAAGCATTTTCTAAAAAGAATTGTCGACGTTCTGGAAAAAACACCGAAAATCGAGAAATGTTGTTGACTTGTCGGTCGACATCTGCTTGGGCAAAATCGGTGTGAAAAGTTACATCAAGTATATTATTGTTATTAATCGCCCATTTGATTTCTCCACCCACTTTCAATTGATTTCTTTTTTCAAAACCTACTTCAGAGCCTTGTTTGTCGATATCCGAAAACAATACATATGGAACAAAACGAATATTCGTAATGGAAGGAGCCGGAGGCAAGATGCCTTTTAATTGTCCGGCATATTCCATGCGCAAGGTACTAAAAGCACGAGGATGAGGTGACCAAACACTTAGTTCATTGGAAGTGCGTCTTACACGAAAAAAATTGATTCCCCAATCTTGGGCTTCTCTGCTTTTCACATTTGGATACCGAAGTGTTTGCCATGGAATGGCAAACTCTGCAACCCATGCCGTATCAGATTGATGTGTCCTTACTCGATATAAACCATCCCAATCCACATCATAATACATATCATCAAAAGACAATAAATCACGTTGAACCCCATATGCGTTAGATTGAAACACAATAGCATTTCGATGATCATTAAAGGCATCAATGGCTATACCGAGCAAATCATTTTCACTATAGGCATAATCACGTTTTAAATTAGGTGCTCGAAATTTATTTTTACCAATTGTATCATAATTGATTGCTGCTACATACAAAAAATGTTGATTTGAAAGAAGTCGAATGGAGGTTTTAAAACTTGCAAGCTTTCCTTGAAACGGTTCTACCTGAAAATCTAAATAGATAGGCTTGGCTAAATTCCACTCAGGCTCATCTAAATGTCCATCTACTTTTAAGTGGCTTTTAATTGAATAACTGGTAACTTGTTTTTTATCTTTTAGAGGTGTAAAGATGTCTTGTCCAACACATTGACAAAACATACTGAAAAATAAAAGAATTGTTAAGTAAAATTTCAAGGTAAATAGGATTCAGTTTGATGATTTAGTAAAATTACCAAATACCTTTTATTTTTTTAGAATCCACAAGGAATATAAACGAATCAGGACAGGCAGGCCAATAAATAGTAATCCGGTAAAATAGTAGGTCGAAATAATGAATCCAACCGCAGAAAAAATAAACGCATATTTCAAATAACCTACCCATTTATCTTTCTTTTGAGGATTGGAGAACCAAAATACAAGTGGAAAATTTGTAGGAAGGAGCATCAGACAAGATGCATTCCATGCCATCACTTCGTGGTCAGTTCCAGTGGCTAAAAAGAAAATTAGCCAAGAAAAAATTCCATAAATTGAAAACAAAATTCTATCGAACGTAAATTGAAAAGCATACTTTTTAATGGAAATTAATAAGGAAATTCCTGCAACGATAAAAAGTACAAAAATTGGGCCAAAAAAATTAATTTTACCGTTATCTGTCTCTTTTTCGTCATATAAAGGAATTATTTCTTTGACTAAAGGCGACGTTCCATTTTTGGCAAAATTAACTGCATAAAATAAGTTATCAGGCAAATAGGTTGATTGAGAAGCACTTGCCTTAACATCTGAACGATACCCCAGTGCTAAGTTCATGCCAAAGGTAGTCCAAGTGTTGTAGGGCAGGTATTTATTCATCCATTGTCGATATGATAAAGATTGCAAAGAGTCTATTTTTCCCCAAGGCACATGAATTCCATCTTGTTTTTCAAAAATATCACGCACACGCGAGGAACAATTATCGTAAAAAAATTTGTATTGATACGCTTTATTTTGAGGCAATAAATTTGTTTCTAAACGTTGATAAATTTGATTACGTTGTTCTAGGTTCAAGTCTAATTTTTGCGCTATCATGGTCCTATGTTCATAATTAGCATAAAAATTTAGTACATCTTGAAATTGATTCACACTAATGGTATAAGGTAAGGTACCCTTTAAGAATTTCCAATAAAAATTTTCTGTTTGAAAATCGAATGTTCCATACGAATAAGCTTTATCAATACCTGTATTTGGATCTTGAATTAAAATCATGCTATGTCCAAATCGGGAATAAAGGTCTTTACCAGGAGCAACGGTAATTAAAGAAATACTTGAATTTGTACTTAATTGTGCCAAAACAGGCATTGAAAACAACAATAAAAGGAGTATTTTTTTCATTATTTTGTTTTACCAGATATGATTAACACCATTTCTCCCTTCACTTTTTCTGGATGTTGCTTAAAATAAGTTAGCAATTCTATGGCCGATCCACGGTGCATTTGTTCATGCATTTTAGAAATTTCACGAGCAAGCATGAGAGGTCGATTCGGATCGATAAATTCGGCAATTTGTTCTAAGGTTTTAAGAATTCGGTGGGGCGATTCGTATAAAACAATGGTTCTCTCCTCCTCTGCCATTTGTTTAAATCGGGTTTGTCGACCTTTTTTATGGGGTAAAAAACCTTCAAACACAAAACGATCTGCAGGAAATCCAGCATTCACTAAAGCGGGCACGAAGGCTGTTGCTCCAGGTAATGTTTCCACCTCATATCCATTGGCAATACAGGCCTTTACCAGCAAATAACCAGGATCTGAAATTCCAGGAGTACCTGCATCAGAAACCAAAGCTAAGGTTTTTCCTGCAGCCAACATTTTTAATACACCAGCTACTGCAGCATGTTCATTGTGTGCATGATGCGCCATGAGTGGTTTTGAAATTTCAAGATGCTTTAGAAGTTGACCGGTATTTCGTGTATCTTCGGCTAAAACAGCATCCACCTCCTTTAAAACCTTAATAGCTCTTAAAGTAATATCGTCAAGATTACCAATGGGTGTTGGAACAAGGAAGAGTTTCATTCCTTAAAGATAATAATTACTTGTTAATTGTTAATAATCGAAAGCACCGGGCATAAAAAAAGCACATCTTGCGATGTGCTTTTGGTAGAGGGTGAGGGATTCGAACCCCCGGACCTGTTACAGTCAACAGTTTTCAAGACTGCCTCAATCGACCACTCTGACAACCCTCTGTCTCATTTGAGAATACAAAAGTAGTGCAAAAAATCATTTTATGCAAACCTTCACTCGTTTAAAAACTTAAAATATTTTATTTTTCATCCAATTTATTTGCTCATTTGTTGACAAACCAAATGGTATCCAGTGAATTAGGATTCCATTTTTTTCCATTTTTCTAAAAAATGTCATTTGTCTTTTTGCATATTGTTGAATGGCAATTGTTAGGCCTTTTACAAATTCATCAAAAGAAATTTTTTCTTCCAATAAATCAGCTAACCATTTATATTCTAAACCTAACCAACGCAATTGATTAAAGGTTATCCCTTGATTAAGTAAATTTTCGGCTTCTTCAATTAATCCATCCTCTATTCTACTGAGTAAGCGTTTTTCACATCTTAACCGACGATCTTCATATGGTGGTTCGAGTCCAAACACAACATAAGTTCTATTTAATTTGATGGATTTTTCTAAAAAGGGAGGCAATTGGGAAAAGGTATAATCTTTTAAAAGCGACTCAATATATAAACCTGTACCACCACAAATAATGATAGGATGTTCTCTTTGTTCAATTTCTTGAATTTTTTGAAATGCATCATATTGAAAATGTGCCACGGAATATTGTTCCCCGACAACATGTGTATCGATCAAATGAAAAGGAATAGACCGACCATTAATCACATAAGATGTTAAATCTTTTCCGGTACCAATATCAAGACCTTTATAAATTTGCCTAGAATCTGCAGAAATAATTTCACCGTTCAATTGATCGGCTAATCCTACTGCCAAAGATGTTTTTCCCGAGGCAGTAGGTCCTAATAAAACGATCAAAGGAAATTTAGGATCTGACATATCGCAATTTATAATTTCCTAGATTAAATTCCTCTTCAATCAAGATCGGAGCCGTCATTTCTTCCACCTCAAAACCAAAAGCTTGAAGTCCCAAGGAATCATTCGTTTCAATATCCACATAGGTCATGATATCATCATATTTTTCCATCTGAAATAACTTTTCAAAGACCTTACCAAGACCACCAACAATTCGAATTTCAGGAATTGTTGAAAAACGTACCCATTCAATGGATTGCATCCCCTCAAATCCCTCTTTTTTTCGTTTGATATTTTTACCAAATACTGCAATTCCTAGCATATCACCCGCTGAATAATGTTGAAATCGAAACGACCGATGAGGTGGAATGGACAAGGCAAGATACCACCTACCCCTAGATGCACCTAACAAATGATTTTTTTTCAAAAAATTATTTGCAATCTGCTCATTGATTTGGTGAACGGATAAATCTCTAGCAAAAACGGCAATCCGTTTTTGCAGTTTACTTTGAATCATCTTTTTAATAAGCTCTTCCTTATTTATCCATACTTTTTCACGAACCACAAAAACTTGAAATCCTTTTTTTCGTAATTCAATTACTTCCTTTTGTAAGGCTTTGGCATGAACATTTGAATTTTGAGAAGTTGGAAGGTAAAACACAATCAAAGAGACTTGAAGACACAAAAATCTTTGATCAGATTCTTTTTTAAAGTCGAGCTTTTGTAAAAATTCAGAAAAAACAATAAAATTACGATTCAACAAAATAGAAGTAATATGAACAAAGATACTTTTAAATGAGTAGAAATTGACACATTTTGACTTTGAAAATACATATAACTAAATAGAAAACAGACTATGGATTACCGTTTTGAGTCGAGCAGCAGAGAGGTTTCAAGATTTACAACACAAGAGTTACGCGAGCAATTTTTAATTGAAAATGTGTTTCATGCAGATTCGGTTCAATTGACATATAGTATTTATGACCGCATGATTATTGGTGGTGCAAAACCCATCAATTTGGCTTTAGAATTACCAAATCCAGATAAATTAAAAGCCGAATATTTTTTAGAACGCAGAGAAATGGGAGTCATCAATGTGGGTGGCGAAGGAAGCATTGAAGTGGATGGCACCTCCTATTCATTAAGTAAATTAAGTGCACTTTACATTGGTCGAGGAAGTAAAAAAGTGGTATTTAAATCGGACTCGAAAGACAATCCGGCTTTATTTTACATTTTATCTTCACAAGCACATAAGGAATATCCAACGCAAAAATTAGACAAAAAAGATGTTGTAACGGTAACTTTGGGAAGCTTAGAAACTTCGAATCACCGCACCATTTATAAGTACATTCACAATGAGGGGATTCAATCCTGTCAATTGGTGATGGGCTTAACCATTTTAGAACCAGGCTCTATCTGGAATACGATGCCTGCTCATGTGCACGATAGACGTATGGAAGCTTATTTATATTTTGATGTAGACCCACAGCATGCCGTATTACACCTAATGGGTCCGGCACAGGAAACAAAACACCTATGGGTACATAATCACCAAGCCATTATTTCTCCACCATGGTCGGTTCATTCAGGTGCAGGAACTAAAAATTATTCGTTTATTTGGGGAATGGCGGGAGAAAACAAAGATTATACCGACATGGATTTTTCTGAAATAACTGAACTACGTTAACATGAAAAAAATACTTTTCTTTTGTCTTTTAAGTGTTGTTGCTTTTGCTCAACAACCCTATTCAGTTCAAATGGCGGAATCTTTGATGCAAACGCACCCTGACTCCATTACGGTAAAACCAGGCAAACCAGCAGGTTGGGATTATGAACAAGGTTTGTATTTGAAAGCTTTAGAAAAGGTATATCAAAGAACTGGAGATGCTAAATATTTCAATTACATCCAAAAAAACATCAATTCATTTATCGATGTTAAAGGAAACATTCGTACCTATAAAATGGATGAATACAATTCTGACAACATTACAACCGGACGCATGTTGTTGTTTTTATATCAAGAAATGTCTGATGAAAAATACAAATTAGCAGCTGAGAAATTACGTAGTCAAATTTACCATCAACCACGTACTTCTGAAGGAGGTTTTTGGCACAAACAACGTTATCCGAACCAAATGTGGCTAGATGGTTTATATATGCTAGAACCATTTTATGCGGAATATGGCAGCATATTTAATCAAAACAATTGGGACGACATTGTTCAACAATTTCAATTATGTTACAAAGGTACTTTTGATGCCAAAACAGGATTATTGTTCCACGCATATGATGCAGCAAAAGTTCAACCTTGGGCAGACAAACAATCTGGTAAATCGCCAAATTTCTGGGGAAGATCTATTGGTTGGTATCTAATGGCCTTAGTGGATGTGTTGGATTACATGCCGACAAATCATCCCAAAAGAGGGATTTTAGTAAAGCAGTTAACAGATTTATCTAATGCGGTAGCAAAGGTACAAGATGTGAAATCAGGACTATGGTATCAAGTACCAAATTTCCCTGGAAGAAAAGGAAATTATCTAGAAGCTTCTTGTGCAAATATGTTTGTTTATGCCTTTGCGAAAGGCGTTAGAAAAGGTTATTTACCAAGTATTTATTTACAAAAAGCACAAAATGCCTATCGAGGCATTTTGAAGGAGT
>JBEGQV010000041.1:0-7382 GCA_041180785.1 Bacteroidota bacterium
TTTCCGGAAATTCCATATGATCTATTAACTCAACAACACTATTTATACGATATTGTGTATAATCCTTTGCAAACGACCTTCTTAAAAAAAGGAATTGAGCATAGGGTCGGAGGAGTTCATGAGGGCTTGGAAATGTTGTATGGACAAGCCGATAAAGCCTGGGAGATTTGGAATACTTAATTCCAAGAATCCCATTTTTTTTCTATCAAAGAAATAATTTTTTCTAATCCTATTTGGTCTGCTTCTGAAAAATCATTGAGTTGATCTGAATCTACATCTAAGACCAAGACTACTTCTCCAATTTTGTTTTTTGCAGGTACTACTATTTCCGATTTGGAAGCGGAGGCGCATGCAATATGTCCTGGAAATTCATCAACATTGGGCACAATAACTGTTTTACCCTCTCGGTAAGTAAATCCACAAACTCCTTTTGAAAAGGGGATTCTGGTACAGGCAACAGGTCCCTGGAAGGGTCCCAGCACCAATTGATTTTCTTTTACTAAATAAAATCCAATCCAGAAAAACCCAAAGGTTTGATATAATGCAGCTGCGATGTTGGCTAAATTGGCATATTTATCGGTTTCGCCCAGAAGGAGTCCCTCAATTTGAGGTAGTATGTGCGCATACTTTTCTGCTCTTGTTCCCTCTATGAGTTGTAAATCTTCTGCCATGTTAAATCGTTTCTTTTTTGAAATATCTTTTTAACCAAGAATCCTGCGCCTTTTCTGGCCATTGATTCGAGTAGGTCGCTAAATTTGCAACTTGTGGTGTGGCAATTAAACAATCTGCGTGTAGTATTCCTTCTTCAATCGCTTTTTTGATGCCTAATAATGGGACTAATTGTAAATTCTTATCTTGTACAATTGCTACGGATCGATCAAAGAAATCAATGCCAAATTTTTCGCCTAAATCTTTGAACCAGCGCGTGGAGGAGTCGATCGAACATCCAGAAGCTGCATGCTGACGCTCATCCGCAAAAATGCAAATAATTTGATCAAATCGTATTTCAAAGCCTGCCTGAAGTGATGCTCCATGAGCCGACCACTCATCAATCTCTCTATTTAAAAATTGCTCAATAAATGCAATTTCTGATTCATGTAGCTTCCTATTCGCTTGGTATATCCAAACTCTCGAAGTTGGATCTAATTGTTCTTTTTTAAAAATCATCTTTTATAACGACTGCTGAACCAATTCAGCCAGATCAATTAATTGTATTTCTTTATCTTTTCCTGTTTTATTCAATCCGTCTTGTAGCATGACCATACAAAATGGACAAGCTAATGCAACTTTTTTCGCACCTGATGCTACAATTTCTTCTGCTCTTTTTACTTGCATATCCACTGCACCCGGTTCAGGCTCTTTAAATACTTGCGCTCCTCCTGCTCCGCAACAGAGCCCATTTGTTTTACAACTTTTTAGCTCTTTTAGTTCCTTTTGTAACCCAGAAATGATACTTCTTGGGGCTTCATATACTGCGTTTGCACGTCCTAAATAACAAGAATCATGAAAAGCGACTGTTTCACTAGTTGTGTCATTAGATTTTATTTTGCCATTTTCAATGAGTTCAGCCAGTAATTGTGCGTGGTGAATGACCTCATAAGTGCCTCCCAGGGCTGGGTATTCATTTTTTAAGGTATTAAAGCAATGCGGGCAAGTAGTTATAATTTTTTTAACACCATACATGTTTAAGGTTTGGATGTTGGTTTGGGCTTGCATTTGATACAAGAATTCATTGCCAGCTCTTCGCGCTGGATCACCCGTACAAGCCTCTTCCTTTCCCAATACCGCAAAAGAAATGCCTACTTTTTGTAAGATTTCACAAAAGGCACGGGTAACTTTTTTTTGGCGGTCGTCGAATGAACCTGCGCAACCTACCCAAAAAAGAAATTCAGGACTTTCTCCACTTGCCGACCAATCGGCCATTGTTTTAATTGCTTCCATTATTGTGCTTCTTCTTGCTTTACTTTTGCTCGCATTTGTTCTACTGTAAGGGTACTTCCATCCGGACTCCATCCGGGAGGGCCAAATATGGTTTTAAACAAATGTTTAAATTGGTATTTTTGGGTAATGTCTTTAAAGATGTTTACCCATTCATAAACGGCAATTTTGGCCGGATTATAGCTTTCGATTTGTTTCGTTAGGCCATAATGTGGATGTTCTTCTTCTGCTTGAAAGGTGCCAAAAAGTCGATCCCAAATAATTAAAACACCCCCATAGTTTTTGTCTAAATATTTTAAATCAATCCCATGGTGCACTCGGTGGTGCGAAGGCGTATTGAACAAATATTCAAACCATTTGGGCATCTTATGAATGTATTCTGTATGTATCCAATATTGATAGACTAAACTAATTTGTTGAAATGTAAATAAGACAAATGGGTGAATTCCTAAAAGTGGAACCCAAATATAAAACAGGAAAACACCAGAGATGGTACTTGTCCAACTCTGTCGCAAAGCTGCTGCTAAATTATATTTTGGGGAGGAATGGTGTGGTAAATGAGAAGCCCAAAAATAGCGAATCTCATGTGCATATCGGTGTAACCAATAATAGGTAAAATCTTCTGCAAAAAAAGTGAAAACTAATACCGGAATCGACCAACTATCCCATTCGAAAAATCGCCAATTTTCATATAAGTAAAAGAATGATATCCAAACTAATCCTTTTGTGAACATGCCAATACCTAAGTTTCCAAGACCCAATGCTATGGAGGTTAATGAGTCTTTTGTTTCCGTAAATCCTTTATGTTCCTTTGCTGAAAAATAGGATTCCATTAGAAGGGTAACCAAGAAAAATGGAATTGCATAAATGACTATTTGTGGATTCATATACGTTTCATTTTAACCGTTTTTTCTAAAAATTCTATACTTTTTTGGCTAACAATTTCTACATGTTGACCTAAAATCGGTGACGTCATTACATGATATCCTGAAAGCGGAAAGGCTTCCTGCTTCTTCAACGAATCGGCTGTTCCTAGAAGTGGGAACATTTCTTGCATGGCATCCACCGATACTACATCATCTTGGTGATCTTTGTCTTTATAATAATAGGTTAAATACACAGGGGTTTTCATGCCAGCAAATGTTTCCTTGTTCATTGTATGCGTTAAGAAATTTTGCATGGCAACAATTCCTTCAATGCGGTAATGTAGCGACCAGTATTGGTCATGCAATGGATTTTTTGAAGGAATTGTTCTGCTATCACCTTTTAAGATGAGTCGAGCAATTTGTAGTCCCCATGGATTATCCACGATTTCTGCTGCAGGATCTTTGATTTTGATACAGGGTCCGTATAAAATCAATGCGTTGATTTCCGGATGATTTTTACACAGATTTACCGACATAGCGCCACCAAAGGAGGTCCCTAGCACCACAACTTTTTCTCCCAATTTTTTAGCAATAGCCAAATAGTTTTCAACACTTTGGTACATTTCGTCTGCAGTGAGTGTTTGCATGACATGCTCGCTGGTTTTTTCGCCATGTCCAGCTACACGAGCCAACACTAAATTAGCGCCAAATGCTTTTGCGAGGTCACGATGCACGGGGTCGCCTTCCATTTGAGAAGCTGAAAATCCGTGAACATATAAAAAAACGTATTTCGTTTTTTTGGGTTGTAAGGTGTCTGCGAAAACTACCCTTCCTTGATTATTCTGTTTTAAATTTTTGTTCAAAGCCTCTATACTGTCAACATAAGATTGAACTTTAGTAACCTCATCTGGAATATTCTTCCAAGAGGCCTGTGGTAAGAGAATGGGAGCCGAAGGATGTGGCCCCATGAAATAAGTGAAAACAAGGACCGCAAGGAGACTTAAAATAATTTTTTTCATATATCTTTCGCCCAATTTAATCGGTCATCCGGATTGAATTTCCAAGGGGCTTGGTTAGTTTCTAGATTGTTAAACATCAAATTCCATTCTGCAGGTGCTTCAGAAAGTTCCATGATTTGGTATCTGCGCATTTGTAAGATGATATCGAGTGGATTTAATTCCAAAGGACATGCTTGTAAACAAGCTTGACATGTAGTGCAAGCTCTTAATTCCTCTCCAGTAATGTAATCCTTGAGGAGCGACTTGCCATCATCTACCCATGAACCTTTGTTTGTATCCAATACTTTTCCTACATCCTCAAGCCTGTCACGGGTGGCCATCATGATTTTTCGAGGGGATAATAGACGTCCAGATTGGTTGGCAGGACATTGTTCCGTGCATCTGCCGCATTCCGTACAGGAATAGGCATCTAAGGCATTTTTGATGTGCAGGTCAAAGACATCTTTCGCACCAAATTTGGCCTCCGGATTGGGGGCGAAATTGGGGTCGGTAGGCAATCCCAACATACTTTTTACCTCATGTGCTACGGATGGCATGGAAGTCATGGTGCCATATGCGGTGAGGTTTGAAAAATAGGTTGCCGGAAAGGCGAAAAATATGTGTAAATGTTTTGAATATGTGACGTATAGCGCAAAGGAAAGGATACCTATGATGTGAAACCACCAGGCAAATCGTTCCACGATTTGTAAGGTTGCTATTGAAAAATCTTGAAAAATGGGCATCAAATGATGGGAAATAACAAAGGTGCCAACGGCGGTATAGTGTGTAATTTTGGCTTGTTGTAAAAGTCCATCGCAGGCATTCATAGTCCAGAGTGCAAGCATCAAAACCATTTCAATCCCTAAAATGGTCAAGGCATCTTTTGTTGGAAAACCAGCTAGGTCTGGATGTTGCAATCGTTTGATGGGGACTAAAGTTCTTCGTGCTAGAAAAAATAGACAAGCCAGGAAGACCAATCCTGACAATATTTCGAAGAAATTAATCAGAATCGAATAGAAAGATCCCAGGAATACAGAAAATAGTCGATGCGTACCAAAGATTCCATCCAACATTATTTCCAGTACTTCGAGGTTGATTAGGATAAAGCCAAGGTATATGAACAAGTGAAAAACAGCAACGATCGGTTTATCGAACATTTTTTGTTGTCCAAATGCCAAACGCAACATGCGTTTAAAACGTTCTTTCGGATGATCTTGCAAATAAATGGGTTGTGTTAAATGAATGGTTTGAGCGATTAACGAGAATCGCTTGAAGATTAATCGTCCCATGGTTCCCAGCAGGGCGATAAATACGATTGAATTCAACCAGGCCATTTAAATAAGTAGTATGTTAGCATACTAATTTAAGGAAATATTATTAACTTGCTTGCACTAATCACTAATAAATATGCAAGAAAATCAGTTAATTGGTTTTAATCAAATTCCATTTACTTTTCAAGAAGTTAGAATTATTTTGCTAATCAAACAAGGGATGAGCAATCAACAAATAGCAGAGCAATTGCATGTTGCTGTTTCAACGGTTAAGACCCACCGCAAAAATATCTTGAAGAAAATGGGACTCAAAGGTAAAACCGCCTTTATGCACTTTGTGTTTTCGTTTATCCCACCAAAATCCCACTAAAATCCTACCTAGGTAGGATTGCGCTCCAATCACTAACCTGATAAATTTACAACCAGATAAGCGCAAATCTAGGTGTAACCCGAAAAGCCTAAAAGAGTAGGGAGAAAAATATAATCATTAATGAAATGAAAAATGTAGAAGTAAGTTATTAAGGTCTGATGGAATTGGATGTTAGGGAGAAAATTGAAATTGATGGAGGAAACCCAATTATAATCGGTCTTGCTGCTGGTTGGCTTGGAACAATAATATATGAGTGTGTAAATGATTGGAATAATAATTGTGCAGCATTTCAAGCCGGAAGGAAATCCGTACGATAATTTTAAAATTGGTTTTAAATCTTAAATATTTAAAAATGGAAACATTAAAAGAATTAAATCATTTTGAATTAGTGAATATTCAGGGTGGAGATAATATTACTCAATGGTTGTTCTATAAGGCAGGACAAGCCTACGCATATTGGGAAAAATATTGCAGTAAAACTCCAGTCGGAGTTTGGTGAAATTTTTAAAAGGTAGGGATTCCTACCTTTTATTAAACAAATTTAAAATATGAATATTTCAAACAAGAAAATTATGAAATTAATTTTAGGGATTTTGTTGGGTTTTTTATTTTATAAACTTTTAAATAAATTTTTATTTTAGATATTCAAAAAAAATAAGCACTAAAATGTCATAAACCCCACCAAAATCCCACTAAAATCCTACCTAGGTAGGATTGCGCTCCAATCACTAACCTGATAAATTTACAACCAGATAAGCGCAAATCTAGGACGAACCCAAAAAGCCTAAAAGAGTAGGGGAAAAATATGTAATCATTAATGAATTGAAAAATGTAGAAGTAAATTCTTTAGGTCTGATGGAATTGGATGCTATAGAAATGGAAAAAACAGAAGGAGGTGCAGCCCCTTTGATTTTAGTTGCAGGTGCAGTTATTGGGGTTTTGGTGGTTGGAGCATTAGTTGGTTATGCAGTATATAAATTTGTGGATTGGTTAACACATTAAAATTTTTAAAATGGATTATTTGAAATTATTTTGGAAAAAATATGCTATTTGGACTTTTTTAGCAGGTGTATTAATAGGGGCTTTAGTAGCACATAACCAATTGAATAGTTAGGAATTTAGTTAGTGGATATCTTCCACTAACTAAATTAGTTTGATTGAAAATATTCGTAATTTATTTCAACTTCCTGATAATCTTTCCCTCCCACTTGTAAATCCTAAATAAGCCCCCTACCTTTCGAAAAAATTAACCACTAATGTATTCTTTTGACCTTGAAAATAGTGTCGAAAATCTTATTGCCAAAAATCAGGTAAAAAGCTTTTCATTTTATGGGATTGTGTTGCTGCTTTTGTTGGTTACACTTTGTTCCTTGCCCTTTATTTTTGTAGATGTTTCTTCGCAAGCTCGGGGAATTGTTCGTCCTGCAGGAGACAATGTGCCCATCGTTTCATTGGTGAGTGGTAACATCCTACACCTGCACATGAAAAATAACATGCGGGTGAAAAGGGGAGATACACTTTTGCAGGTAGATGCTCAATCGATAGATTCGCAAGTAGCCCTCAACAAGGATTTTCAAAACCAGACTCAACAAAATTTACAAGATTTAGATCAAATGATTTTAGGAGGGAAATATCTTCATTTACAGCTCGACCATAACCAAGAAGATTTTGAGAAATTCCTTTCTCAACAAAAGGAATTTGAAACAAAAATTCAAGTAGCCAATGCTATTTTACAGCGAAATAAACGATTGTTTGTCGATAAGGTAATTCCATCCTCCGAATTTGAACGCTACGAAAGCGATAAACAATTGGCAGAAGAGGCATTGTTAAGCTTTCAAAAACAACAAAAAGCACAATGGCATCGACAAAGGAAGGAGCTCTTAGACGCACAAAAAAACTACAACGGCACCCTGCAAAAATATTCCATTGAAAAGAAAAA
>JBEGQV010000042.1:0-6734 GCA_041180785.1 Bacteroidota bacterium
AGCGGAGTTTGTTTATCCAGGTGCACATCACACTCGCTTTCACCATGCCTTAGGTGCTATGCATTTAATGGATCAGGCTTTAAATAATTTAGTAGCAAAGGGCTATTCAATCAGTTCAGAGGAAAGAGAAGCAGCCGAGATTGCCATTTTATTACATGATATTGGCCACGGCCCTTTTAGTCATGTGTTGGAGTATACTTTATTACAAAATGTAAAACATGAACAAGTTTCTCTCCTATTAATGAATTTATTAAATGAAGAATTCAACGGTAAGTTAACCTTAGCCATTGAAATGTTCACCAATAAATATCCTAGAAAATTTTTCAATCAATTAATTTCAAGTCAACTTGATGTAGATCGATTAGATTACCTCTCAAGAGATTCTTTTTACACGGGAGTCCGTGAAGGATTTATCGGATCTGAACGATTGTTATCCATGTTAGACTTACATGAAGAACAATTGGTGTTAGAAGAAAAAGGCATCTATTCCATTGAAAATTTTTTAATGGCTCGACGACTCATGTATTGGCAAGTATATTTGCACAAAACAGCCATTGCTGCAGAAACCATGCTCATTCAGATTTTAACAAGAGCAAAGCATCTTTTAGAAAAACAAATTCACATAGAAGGTTCCAAGCCATTAAAACAATTTTTAAGTACCAATTATAGTTGGAAAGAATTTTCAAGTACACCCTCACTTGTTGAAACTTTTGCTGAGTTAGATGATCATGATATTTGGGCAGCCATTAAGTCGTGGAAACATGCTGAGGATAAAATCTTACGAAACCTTTGTACGCAATTTGTGGAAAGAAAACTTTTCACTTGTAAACTAGGTGCTCAACCTGTACCAAAATCAAGAAAAAGTGAAATTATAAACGACATTAAAAGAAATTGGGATATTTCAGAAGAAGAATTATCATATTTTACAATTGAAGGAAGTACCACAAATGCTGCATATGTTCAAGGAGATAATACGATAAAAATTGTCGATAAACTTGGTCAAGTGGTCGAATTAACAGAAGCTTCCGACCTTCCAACCATACAAGCGTTGAGTAAGATTGTAAAAAAATACTATTTTTGTTGTCCAAAGAGCGTATATTTGCAAGGCAAATTAAGCTAAAGAAAAATAATTTATCCTTGCATGAAATTTACTATTGACCAAATAGCACAAATAATTTCTGGTACAGTTGAAGGTGATGGTTCTGCTTTGATATCAAAATTTGATAAAATTGAAGAAGGAACCCAAGAGAGTATTTCTTTTTTAGCTAATCCAAAATATGAATCATTTTTATACGATTCAAACGCAACAGCAATTATCATTGCCAATGATTTAATGTTGAAATCTAAACCTAAAGCCAATTTAATTCGCGTTAAAGACCCCTATTCAGCCTTTACGATTCTCTTACAAAAATACCAAGAAATCACGTCCAAATCACCCTCAGGAATTCATCAATTAAGTGCGATAGATGAATCATCTACGATGGATAATGATGTATTTATTGATGCATTTGTTAAAATTGGTCAACAGGCAAGTATTGGAACTGGAACACAAATATTTTCAAACGTTAGCATAGGACATCGCGTTAAAATTGGTAATCATTGTAAAATTTATGCTGGAGCAATAATTTATGATGATGTAGTCATTGGTGATAACTGTACAATTCACTCCAATGCTGTGATCGGATCAGATGGATTTGGCTTTGCTCCTCAAGCAGACGGCACCTACACAACAATTCCTCAACTAGGAAATGTTATTTTGGGAAACAGGGTAAGTATCGGGGCCAATACAACAATTGACCGCGCAACGATGGGATCTACTAAAATTGGAAATGGTGTTAAAATTGACAATTTAGTTCAAATAGCTCATAATGTAGAAGTTGGTGATCACACTGTGATTGCAGCGCAAGCAGGTATTTCTGGTTCGACCAAAATTGGAAAATATTGTATGATTGGTGGACAAGTTGGAATGGCTGGACATATCATTGTTGCCGATAAAACGATTGTCACTGCAAAATCAGGAGTAACCAAATCATTTAAAACTTCTGGATTGGTATTAGGCGGTAATCCTGCTACCTTAAATCATGAATTTTTAAAATCAAATGCATTTATTCGCCGCTTACCAGAAATACTTTCAAAGGTAAGTCAATTAGAAAAACAAGAAGATTAAAATTCTTATGAATAATAAACAACATACAATTTCAAAATCAATCAGTTTAAGTGGTGTAGGACTCCATACAGGTGTAGTAGCTAATATGACATTTGTACCTGCTCCAGCAAATCATGGAATTAAATTCCAACGAGTTGATTTACCAGAACAACCAATTGCCGACGCTGATGTTGATTATGTTGTTGACACATCCCGCGGAACTACAATCGAGCATAATGGTGCTCGTATTAATACGGTTGAACATGTGCTTGCAGCAATGGTTGGTTTAGAAATTGATAATATCTTAATACAATTAGATGGTCCTGAACCTCCAATAATGGATGGTAGTTCCATCAAATTTGTCGAAGCTTTATTGGAAGCCGGATTAGAAGAACAAGAAGCTGCACGTAAATTCTTTGAATTAACCGAAGAAGTTAGGTATAAAGATCCTTCAAAAGATATTGAATTAGCTGCCTTGCCTCTAAACGATTACCGTTTAGCCGTAATGGTTGATTATAATTCTAAATTTTTATCAAGTCAACACGCTAATCTTTCACACATTAGCCAATTTGCTAAAAACTTTGCCATGTGTAGAACTTTTTGTTTTGTACATGAATTAGAAGCATTATTTAAAGCAGGATTAATCAAAGGTGGTGATTTAAACAATGCCATTGTTATTGCAGATAAAGATTACTCAGAAACGGAGTTAGCGCATTTGGCGGAAGTTATTGGTAAACCCAAAATCTCTGTTTCCAAGGAAGCAGGTATTTTAAACAATACACAATTACATTACACCAATGAAATGGCTAGACATAAATTATTAGATGTAATGGGTGATTTAGCATTAGTTGGTAGACCAATCAAAGCACAGATTTTAGCTTCTCGACCAGGACATGCTTCCAATGTTGAATTAGCTAAAAAAATAAAAAAATTAATGCTGGAAACAGAAAAAAATGCTGTTCCAGTGTATGACCCAAAAGCAACTCCAATTTGCTCTCATGAGCGTATTTATGAGTTACTTCCACACCGCTATCCATTTCAAATGATCGACAAAATCATGTATTTGGATGATACTTCAGTGGTAGGAGTAAAAAATGTAACCATGAATGAAAATTATTTCATGGGTCATTTTCCAAATAATCCGGTGATGCCTGGTGTGATGCAAGTTGAAGCAATGGCACAAACAGGCGGAATTTTAGTATTAAGTTCGGTACCTGATCCAGAAAATTATTGGCCTTATTTGGTAGGCATTGAAAATTGTCGATTTAGAAGAAGCGTCATACCTGGAGATACGGTAATTTTTAGATGTGAATTAACCGCACCCATAAGAAGAGGAATTGCAAAAATGGTTGGGAAAGCTTATGTAGCTGGACAAGTTGTTTGCGAAGCTGAAATGACTGCAAGTTTAGTAAGAAAATCTTAAAACGTATGACTCACCCCCTAACCTTTATCTCTCCTTTAGCTAAAATTGCGGATAATGTAAAAGTTGATCCATTTACGGTCATTCATGAAGACGTTGAAATTGGTGAAGGAACTTGGATTGCCTCAAATGTAACCATCTTTCCAGGCGCTAGAATCGGTAAGAATGTTCGTATATTTCCTGGTGCAGTAATATCTGCAATTCCACAAGATTTAAAATTTGGTGGTGAGAAAACAACCTTGGAAATTGGTGACAATTCCACCATCAGAGAATGTGCAACCCTTAACCGGGGTACCTCGGATAGAAATAAAACTGTAATTGGTAAAAATTGTTTAATTATGGCTTATGTACACATTGCGCACGACTGTTTAGTCGGGGACAATGTGATTATTGCCAATTCTGTTCAAATGGCAGGACATGTGACTGTTGGAAATCATGCCATCATTGGTGGCTCCTCGGCCATTCATCAATTTTCTAAAATTGGTGCCCATTGTATGATTTCAGGTGGTTCTTTGGTTCGAAAAGATGTACCTCCATTTACAAAATCAGGAAGAGAACCTCTCACCTACGCAGGCATCAACTCAATTGGATTAAGAAGAAGAGACTTTACCGATGAGCGGATTGCAGAAATTCAAGAAATCTATCGTTACGTTTATTTAAAAGGACTTAATATCAACGAAGCACTCATCCAAATTGAAGCAAATCTTCCTGCTTCACCTGAAAGAGATGAAATTTTAGAATTTATTCGTACCTCTGAAAGGGGAATTATGAAAGGATAATGAAAATTGTAACCGAAAAATTAGAAAAGAAATTTCGAAAAGAATGGATCTTTACTGATTTTTCGTATCAGTTTGAACAAGGTAATGCCTATGCACTCACGGGACCAAATGGATCAGGAAAATCAACCTTACTAAAAATACTAAGTTTTTATTCCTTACCTACTCGAGGAAACATTAAGATGTTTCAACAAACTATTAGTATTCCTACTGAAATTGCTTACCAACATATTGCCTTTTCCTCACCTTATATTCAATTAATTGAAGAATTTACGCTTAGCGAATTAGTACAGTTCTGTAAAAATGCACATTTGATTACAGAGAATACTACTTTGGAAGCATTTGAGAATTACATCGAGTTATCTCCTGGAAAAGAAAAATTAATTTCAAATTTTTCTTCAGGTATGCGTCAAAAAGTCAAATTAGGTTTATCGCTTTTCTCAAATCGACCAATCCTATTGTTGGATGAACCTTGTACAAATCTTGACAGAAAAGCCAAAGATTGGTTTTTTACAAAATTAGAAGAAACAAGGGATCGGCTAATTATTATTGCATCCAATGAAAAAGAAGAAATTGATTTTTGTCAAAAATCAATTTCAATTTTAGATTACAAAAAATAAATTCTGTACCTTTTTTTTAAAATTTTATTAAATCGAATTACCTCTAATTTAAAGAGAATGAGATTTATTCCAAGAAAAAAAACAAGTTCAGAAATTCGGATGACACCAATTGAAAGATTATAGAAATGCGATTTTAATGCAAAATAATCTAAATCAAAAAGATTCACAGCTATAACTGATTTTAATTGCATCAAACCTTCCCAACAGATATAACTACAAAAAACACTTACGACAAAAGCAACGGATTGCTTGGAAGTAAATAATGAAGCTAATGTAGAAATCTGAATTAAAGTAAATGCAAGTATCAACAAAGAAAGATATTGCCCCACGACGATTGAGTAATCTAATTCGCTACCTATCGAAAGAACTTTAAGGGAAACAACATACAATAACGTTGGAACTAAAGATACCAAAATCACTAAAAAAACACCTAAAATCTTTCCCATAATAATTTGATTTCCAGAAATAGGTAAAATTTTAAGCAAATCTATGGATTGATTTTCCTTTTCCTCTGCAAACAAGCGCATGGTTAAGGTTGGTATAAAAAGAATTAAGAACCAGGGTATGATATCAAAAAATACACTCATTTCCGCAAATCCAAAATCCAACAAGTTACCCTCCAATACCCATGTAAATAACCCTAATGCTAAAAATAAAATCAACATTAGGCCTACACCTAAAAACGATGAATAGAAACTAGTAAACTCTTTTTTTAAAATGGATACCATTATTCAAAAATAGATTTTTCGCGTTTCATGATTCCTGAAACAATTAATCCAAAGAGAAAGAAAAATAAAACAGAAACAAAGACTAATGTAATAAATTGCACCCCTGGTCCCATAAAAAGAGAGGTCATTTTTTCAGCTTGATCTATTTGGCTTTGACTTAAACCTTGCTCCTCCCACTTTTCTCTTACAGCAGCAAGTTGTTTTGCCGTACTAGAATCATCAATAAAAGCCAAGTAAACATAATTAAAAGCACCAGAAATAAGTCCTGTTACAGCACCAGTTAAAGTAGATAAACCCAATCCTGTAGAATATTTTAATTCATCAGCATTTTGGGTACGAAACTCTCGTAAGGCAAAAACTAAAATTGTAATCGTTAATACCAAACTAAAGATTGAACTTAACCAACCAATTGATTCTTCAAAACTGTCGATAAGTCCAGAATACTTCGTTATAATCGTATACAAAAAACTTATCAATCCATTAATGATACCCCATTTAAGTGCAATGAAGGTGTAACTTTGATTATTCTCTTTTAGGGTCATGCTTACATTCGTTTATAATATAAAGAAATCAATAAATTAGGTAAAAAAGCTAAAGCAATTTTCTGAAAAAATTCATCTTTCGCAATACTTCCTGCATTAATCCCTTGAACTCCCTGAACCAATTGGATTAAATATTGCTTCCCTTCTCTTGATTCAATTTGAGGAGAATATTTCTGAATTTCAGCTATACTTTGAATGACAAACTTTTGAATCACTTCTAATCCTAGGGTACTTTGATAAAAAATCTGTAAAGAAAAATAACCAACAACAGCTGTTAAAAAAACAAACGCATATTGGTAAGCAAATAATTTTAAAAAGTGTAATTTTTCAATTGATTGATGCTTTGTAAAATGATACACCAAATACCATTGAGCAATTAACAGAAATAAAAATGTAGGAGCCTTCTTACCTCCAAGTGGAATGATACCCATTTGGTAAAGTATAATACAATAAAGTGCGCTCAATAATGATACACTAATGATTAAGGTTATTAATAATTTCC
>JBEGQV010000043.1:0-20287 GCA_041180785.1 Bacteroidota bacterium
TAAGATTTTGTCCAAGGAAATAATCCCCAACAGTATTTGCCTGTCGAACGATTGGATTGGTAGAATTTGCTAAATTTTTAAAGTAGTCATTGTTGTCAGCCGGACTATTGCCTGAAACACCCTGGTCTATTGATGATAGTCCGACTAAATTGCGAAGTGTTTCCGTACTTTGGGTACGATTGGTAACATAAACTTCAACACGTGTAATTTGAACTCCACTTAATATAACTGGTAATTTTTTGAGGTTTTTTTCATAAGTATCCCGAAAGTATTTTGATAAAAAGAAATGTCGATTTTCATCATATTGTTCGGCTCTTATTTCAAAATTTCTACCTTGAGTACCCCCCTTCAAATTGATACAATCTTGTTTAGAGCGTTGTTGAGCTGCGACAAGCGTCAGGTCCAAATTTCCAAAACGCATGAGCGTTTTGACACCAAACAAATTTTGAACTCCAGGTATTAATTGTGAATTTAAGGTCCAGGATGTATTACCAACTTCAATATTTTGTAAAATATCTTCCTCCTGAGTTTTCCAATTAAGTTTTAATTGATTTTGAAAATTAAAACTTGCTTTTGTATCAAAATTGGTGTTTAAATTCAACTTATCACCAATTTTTCCTTGAAAGTTAAATTGAGCTTGTTCGTTAAAATATAAATTTCCAATATGACGTAATTGAATAGGGATTGCAGGATTATCAACAAATTGACCCATATAACCCACATCCAATAACAATGAACCATTAGGTTTAATTAAAATATCACTTCCTCCAAATATTCGATCAATGGAAGGAGGCAAATCAATTTTAGGAAACAATCCTCTTGATTTTAATGAATTATCGCCGTCCAACGATTTAGAATAGGCATTCCAAAATGCTCGATTGACTTCTCTATTTTGACGTTGATTAAATTCATTAAAGTTTACATATCGTTGCGCGTTAAGTTTGTAATTACTTAAAACATCTGTTTGGACTATCGAATTATTTTGAACTGAAATCGATTTTTTTAAACCAGGAGTCGAAAAATAATTAAATGGTGATGAACTTTGTTGCTTAAGTGTAGAATTGGATTTGTTTTTGAAAGTGTATTTAGGTGTTTTCCCTGATTTGATTACGATTGAATCCGTTAATGACTTTTGCCCCAGCCCAACAAAGGTTAATAGGCAACTAAAAATAAGTTCCGCAACGAAAAAATATATTAAGTGGTCTTTATTTTTTAAGTTCACGCAGACTCAAATTTTATCGTAAAGCTAATTTAATTAAATCTTCAATTGAACACGTAGGATTTGATTTTAAAATCGAATCAATACTTTTTTCTGCAGTAGCTTTGGGAATCCCTAAGGTCACTAAAGCAATTAATGCTTCTTGTTTTATCAAATAGGAACCTGTTTGTCCTCCATCTGATATACTCAATAAATTATCTTTTTTAGATTTATCTTTTAATTCTAAAATAATACGTTGAGCTGTTTTTGATCCTATTCCCTTAATCGACTGAATCATAGCAACGTTTTCATTCGCAATTCCTGCTCGTATTTCATCTGCTGAAAAGGAAGATAACATGACTAAGGCCGTACTTAAACCAACGCCGGACACAGAAATTAAATCTAAAAACATTTTCTTTTCAGATAATTCAAAAAATCCTACCAAGGTATGAGAATCCTCTTTAATTTGAAGGTGTGTAAACAATTTAATATGTTCATCTCCTTCATTTAATGCATCATATGTCTGCAAAGAAATTTTACATTCATACCCAATACCATTTACATCAATGATAACTTGCGTACGATCTTTATAAACTAATTTTCCTTTTAAATAGGCGATCATATTAAGAAATTCTAAGTTTCATTCCAGGTTTAATAACGATTGATTTCAATCGGTTTAATTTTTTAATTTTCGCTAGGGTCAAGCCATCATGTTTATCAACAATATCTGACAAGGTATCTCCTGCGCGAACTTTATAATATTTAGTTTTTTTCTTAGAACTCTTTTTACTTACATATTGATTACTTAAATCAGTTTGTTTAGCTGATATAGTTGCCAATTCTTCTGTAGAAATCCATTTTTTTTCAAATACCCAAACCAACTGCCCCTTCCGAACCTTTGTTTTACGCAGTCGATTAAGTCGTTTTAGTTCAAAAATAGAAATATCAAATTTTCTAGCAACATCATAAATACTTTCCCCTTTTTTAACCTTGTACCTTGATTTGATAACTTGTAAAACAGGTTGTTGACTTGATACATCATTTTCATCCACAACCTCTTTAGAAGAAGAATCTAAAATTGCTATTCGATTTAACTTAATGTAATCTGACTTAAACTGTGGAATTCGTAGAACGTAATCCTTAGAATCTTTAGGTAAAAATTTAGTTAAAATTTGTGGATTTAATTGCTTTAAGGTATCAAATCCAAATCCAGATAAATTCGAAAATGTGATTAAATTTTTATAACCAGATACTTTAATCGTATCGGATGGAATCCGACTTACAAAAACCTCAGGATGTATTGCATGATCCCAATGATAATTCATCATATAAGTGATAGCAATAAATTGTGGAACATAACCACGTGTTTGTTTAGGCAAACAATTATAAATATCCCAAAAACTATTTCCTTTACAATTTCTAATAGCTCTTTTTACATTTCCCGGACCTGTATTGTAAGCTGCTAACACTAAATGCCAATCACCAAAAATACGATATAATTGTCGCATGTATTTACAAGCAGCCTCTGTTGCACGCTCTGGATCAAAGCGTTCATCAATTAAGGGATCTACACGTAATCCAAAATCCTTGGTAGCTGTTCGCGGCATAAATTGCCATAATCCACCTGCTCCTTTATTCGAAATAGCTCTTGGATCTAACCCTGATTCAATAAGAGAAAGATATTTCAGCTCATCTGGTAGATTATATTGTTTTAAATACTTCTCATAAAGTGGAAAATAGACATCTCTTTTTTCTAACATTTGTTGTGTAAATTCTGCCTTTCTGAAGGCAAAATATTCCACAAAACGATGGGTATTAAAATTATAATCTAAAGGAATAATATTATTTAATTCTTTTAATCTACCCTGAATCAAACCTGGATCAATCATCCAATTGGTAGGTGCACCTTGTTCAATTTGTGCAAGTGAATCAATTTCTTTAAAATCATACATGGGCTTATACAGATTCCATACCTGAGCATTCACATTTTGCGTAAATACGAGGAATAAAAACCCTAAAAAGACCAGTTTAATTTTATACATTAGTTAATTCTTTTCCCAATTTTAAAATGGAAGATTCATCAAATGCTTTACCCATGATTTGAAAACCCATTGGCATCTCATGCGCATCCTCACCCATTGGAATGGATAAAGCAGGTAATCCTGTCACATTAGCTTGAACGGTAAACAAATCTCCTAAATACATTTGAATAGGGTCAGCTGTTTTTTCACCAATTTGATAGGCAGTCGCAGAAGTAGTTGGTGATATAATAAAATCATAATTCGACAGAATATTATCGGTAAACTCTTTAATTAACCTTCTTACTTTTTGAGCTTTGGTATAATAAGCATCATAATAATCTGCACTCAATACAAAAGTTCCAAGCATTATTCGACGTTTTACTTCTTCACCAAAGCCTTCCATTCGAGTTTTTTTATACAAATCCATTAAATCCTTGGGCTTCGATGTACGATGACCATATTTAACTCCATCAAATCGTGATAAATTAGAACTCGATTCAGCAGTTGTTAGAACGTAATACGTGGGCAATAATTGCTCTATATATGGAAAATCAACACCTTCAACTTGGTAACCTAACAATTCTAAAGCCTTAACTTGAGCAAAAAAACCTTCTTTAATTTCTTTTTGTAAACTTGGATGCTCTATAACCTCTTTGATATAGGCAATTTTACCTGAGGGATTATAAGAAGGCTGATGGTCGCACAAAGTACTGTCTTGTCCATCTTCACCTGCAATCACATGTAATACTAACTCCAAATCTTCCACATTTTTGGCCATAGGACCAATAGAATCAAACGATGAAGCATAAGCAATTAAACCCCAACGTGAAACTTTACCATAAGTAGGTTTTAAGCCTGAAATTCCACAAAATGCAGCGGGCATTCGAATGGAACCTCCTGTATCAGTACCTAATGAAACTTGACAAAAATCAGCTTGTACTGCTACTGCAGAACCACCTGAACTTCCACCTGCTACCTTTTGTTTATTCTTAAAATTCAATACGGGACCAAAAGCAGAATTTTCATTGGTTGAACCCATTCCAAACTCATCACAATTTTGGCGACCAATAATAATGGCATCCTCGTCTATCAATCGTTGAACAGCCGTTGCTGAAAAAGTAGATTTAAATGACTCCAATATCTTTGACCCTGCATAGGAATGATGATTTTCATAACATAATAAATCTTTTATCCCTACCACTAATCCTGCTAATTTTCCAGCAGAACCATGAGCAATTTTTAGATCCACTTCATGAGCACGAACAAGCGCTTCATCTTCGTAAACTTCTAAAAATGCGTTGTATTCAGCATTATAAAGTTTAATTCTCTTCAAATATGACTCAATAATCTGAACACATGTGGTTTGTCCAAGATCTATTTGTTTACGTAATTCAGAATATGGTAAAGGCAATTTATCCATTAAAAAATGAGGGTACTATTAAACACAAAAGCATAGTTGGATTGTATCCAACTATGCAGCTCAAAAATAATCTAACCAGATTATTTTTTTGTTTCGTCTAATTCTTTGTTGATTTGATCTTTTACTTCATTTTTGGCATCTTGGAATTCACGAATTCCTTTTCCCAAACCTTTCATTAATTCAGGTAATTTTTTACCTCCAAAAAATAACAAAAGTGCTAAGCCAATTAAAATCATTTCGCTTCCACCCATATTCCCTAAGAACAATAAAATACTAGCTAAGTTCATTTTTTCTAAAATTTAAAATTATGTAAAGTTACCAAAATTTATTCAATATATATAATTAAATACGCTGTTTTGCAAATTCATCAAGTTCAGTTTTGACCGATTTTACCACCCATAAAATAAGGGCCAAATCATCTGTAAATCCAATTAATGGAAGTACATCTGGAATAAAATCAAATGGTGAAACAAAGTAAGCCAAAACTGCTAATATTTTTATCAGGGTTTTGGTGGGTAATTTACGATAAGAACCCTGAACATAAGCTTTCACCAATTCTGAAAGCAATAACACATAGTAATTTAATAAATTTACTACAGTCATATTTTTTTGCGAAGCCAATTCAGCCACCTTTTGCAAACTCACTTTCAACAACTTAAGGATTCCAATTTTGTCATTTTTTAACAAGACCTCTCCCTTCTCTAAAGCCTCCTTGAAAAAAGATGATTCTAAAACGCGATCTAATAATTTCATAGTAAATAATTTACAAGCTAATATAGCAATAATATTAACAACGTAAGCTCATTTGTATTATTTTTGTGCATTAAATAATTTTTTTAAATCACATAAACAATGAAAATAACAGTAGTTGGTGCTGGAGCAGTAGGTGCAACCTGCGCAGACAACATTGCCAGAAAAGAATTGGCAGATGAATTAGTTTTATTAGATATCAAAGAAGGTATTGCTGAAGGTAAAACCTTAGATATGTACCAATGTGCTTCCTTGTTGGGATTTGATACAACTTTGATTGGCTCAACTAATGACTATGCTAAAACTGCAAATTCGGATGTCGTTGTAATTACTTCAGGTTTACCTAGAAAACCAGGAATGACGCGTGAGGAGTTGATTGGAGTAAATGCAGGTATTGTGAAAAGTGTTGTAGAAAACATTTTGAAATATTCGAAAAACCCAATTATTGTCATTATTTCCAACCCAATGGATACCATGACTTACCTTGCAAAATCAGTTGCAGGTTTAGACAAACATCGCATCATTGGTATGGGTGGAACCTTAGATTCAGCTCGATTTAAATGCTATTTAGCTAAAGCAATGGATGTTTCGATCAACGACATTCATGGAACGGTTATTGGAGGCCACGGTGATACAACCATGATCCCATTAACTCGTTTAGCTACTTATAATGGTGTACCTGTTTCTCAATTCTTAGATGATGCTACCCTTGAAAAAGTTGCAGCTGACACCATGGTTGGAGGAGCTACATTGACCGGACTTTTAGGAACATCCGCTTGGTACGCACCAGGTGCTGCTGGTGCAGCATTAGTAGAAGCGATTGTTCGTGATGAGAAAAAAATCATGGCATGTTGCGTTTCTCTTGATGGAGAATATGGTCAAAAAGATATTTGTTTGGGCGTACCAGTTGTTTTAGGTAAAAACGGTTGGGAAAAAATCGTTGATTACAAATTAACTGAAGCAGAACAAGCATCATTCAATAAATCAGCTGATGCTGTGAGAAATATGAATGCAGTGTTGGATACGCTTTCTTTGTAAGTTGAAAGTTGAAAGTTGAAAGTTGAAATAAATATCTATATAAAATTCAACTTTCAACTTTCAATTAATTTATTTCGCCCTAATCGCTATCACCGGATCTAATTTAGCTGCAAACCACGCAGGTACAATGCCCGAAAGTACACCAATAATACTTGAAATGAGTAAACCTTTGCTCATGTTGGCAATACTTAAACTCATTGGTAAAAACTCTTGAGGGATTAATGTAATTAAAAATACTAGAAAAAGTCCCACCATTCCACCAATCAAACTTAAAAATACCGCTTCAAATAAAAACTGGAAAAGTATAAAGTAATTCTTTGCACCTAGGGATTTCTGAATACCTATAATATTGGTTCTTTCTTTTACTGAAACAAACATAATATTCGCAATACCAAATCCACCAACCAATAAGGAAAATCCAGCTATTAATGCCCCAGCAATATTTAAGGTTGAAAAAATGGTATCAAAAAATTGATTCAAACCATCCAATCGATTTATTGAAAAGTCTGATTCTTGTTTTGGTTTGATTGAGCGGAGACTTCTAAGTAATCCTGTTACCTCTGCTTCTAATTGTTCTTGATTCGGATCATTTTCAAATGCTTTCAAGGCAATTTCAGGAGCAGGTTTATCCTTTTGAAATATTTTGGTAAAAGTTGTATATGGAATGAATACCTTTTCATCTGGAGAGCCACCCATATTAATAGCATCCTCTCCTTTTCTCTCCAAAATACCAATTACATTGAATTTAATACCGTTTAATTTTATTCCTACAGCTTCGGACCCAAGATTTACATTTAAATTTTCTGCTACTTTAGAACCAATTATAATTGAATTTAAGCCATTGTCGGATTCAATCGGCAAAAAATATCTACCTGTTTGAATAGGGATATTTGATATTTGATTATAATCATATGATGCACCCGTTAATTCAACAGTCATACTACTACTTCCATTGGAAACATTTGCATTTCGACCGTCAATAACAGCTACAGCTTTTGCAGTTGTCAAATTTTCCTTCATATATTTAAATTCAGAAAATTTCATTTCAGGCCGGTTCAAATATTTCCACCAAGGGTAATTATTTGACATAATCCAAGGCCATTTTCCAACATAGAATACACCAGAACCAGCAAATGAATCAATATCGTCGCGGATTTTTTTATTCAAAGCATCTACTGCTGTAAATACAGCCACAATCGCAAAAATCCCAACACTCACCCCTAATAAGGATAAGGTCGTACGCATTACATTTGACTTTAAAGCCTGATAAGCGAAAATTAAACTTTCAAATATTTGTCGAATCACATGAATCAATTAAGCAATCTAATTTACATATATTAGCCTGATTTTTTTTAATAATTCGGACAAATGAACACATGCTATGCCAAGTGGATGTATCTTTGTAGGATTGGAAAAACGATATATAGTAATGAGTTGGTCAAAATATGATATTGAACATTTAAAAACACACTTTGAAGGTGAGATATATTTGAATGATTCCCTTGAAAGTTCAATTCAAAAAAAAATTTACGCAACCGATGCATCTGTCTATCAAGTTCAACCATCAGGAGTTGTTAAACCTGCCAATTCAAAAGATCTCAAAAGAATCATTCAATTCGCACACAAAACCAAATCAAAATTAATTCCTAGAGGTGCAGGTACTTCCTTAGCCGGACAAGTGGTTGGAAAAGATATTGTCGTAGAAATATCAAAGGGTTTTAATCGAATTCTTCAAACACATAAAAAAGAAAAAAGTACGTGGGTAGAGCCAGGAATTATTAGAGATGATCTCAATACACTTTTAAAGGAAACTGGATTATTTTTTGGACCTGAAACATCCACTGCTAACAGGGCTTTAATTGGTGGAATGATTGGCAATAACTCATGTGGACTTCATTCTATTGTTTGGGGGAATACAAGGGATCATGTATTAGAACTAAAGGCTTATTTAAGTGATGGTAGCGAAATTCATACACATGAATTAACAAATGAGGAGTTTTATGCAAAAACCCAATTACAAAATTTAGAAGGTAAAATTTACAAAGAATTGCATCGAATTTTAAATAATGTTGAAGTTCAAGAATTGATTCGAAAAAAGTTTCCCAAATCAACCATAAAAAGAAGAAATACCGGATATGCCCTAGATGCCTTAGTAGAGATGAAACCTTTTAATCCAGCAGGTAAAAATTTTAATTTATCTGCCCTATTAACAGGATCTGAAGGAACTTTAGCACTTGTGCATGCAGCCAAATTAAATTTAATCGAATTACCAACTCAAGAAGTTCGACTACTTTGCATTCATTGCCATTCTGTTCATGAGGCAATGCTAGCGAACGTTGAAGTATTAAAATTTCATCCATTAGCTTCCGAATTAGTTGATGATTTCATCTTATCTTTTACCAAAGGTCATCCTCAATTTGAGAACAATAGAACTTTCATAAAAGGAGATCCAAAGGCCATTTTAATGGTTGAGTTTAGAGAAAACGAAATTCAAAAATTAGATTTACTCATCCAGCAAGTCATTCAACAATTGCAATCATTGAAATTAGGTTACTCCTATCCTATTTTAGCCAATGAACAAATTGGAAATGGATGGGATATACGAAAAGCTGGACTAGGCCTAATTCGTAATTTAATTTCAGATGAACAAGCAGTCAATTTAATTGAAGATTGTGCAGTAGATCCCATTGATTTACCAAATTATGTATTAGACATTGAACAATTATTAGAAAAACATCAAGTCAGAGCTGCCTTTTATGCACATGCCGGTGCAGGAGAATTACACATTGAACCTTTTATTAATTTAAAATCAAAAGAGGGACAAATAAAATTTCGAGCCATTTTAAGTGAAACAGTTGATATTTTAAAAAAATACAATGGATCATTAAGCGGGGAACATGGAGATGGAAGATTAAGAGGTGAATTCATCCCTCAACTGATGGGAAAAGAACTTTATCAGTTATTTGTCGAGATTAAAAACTTATTTGATCCACAACACATCTTTAATCAAGGTAAAATTACTGAAACTCCTCCAATGGATGAAGATTTCAGATTTCACCTCAATCAAACCTATCCGAGCAATACGCTTCATTTTAATTATGGGGAAATAAAAGGCCCTTTACAACTTGCAGAAAAATGTTCTGGTTCGGGAGATTGTAAAAAAACGCATCTTTCAGGAGGTACGCTATGTCCAAGTTATATGGCAACCCTCAATGAAAAAAACAGTACGCGTGGCAGGGCTAATGTACTCCGACAAATACTAAGCGATTCAAGCAACCAAGGATTTGAAAGCAAAGAATTAAATGAAGTACTAGATTTATGTTTATCCTGTAAAGCATGCAAAACCGAATGTCCATCAGGGGTTGATATTGCTCAATTAAAAGCAGAGGTACTCGCTCAACAATTTGAATCAGGAGGAATTCCGTTTAAAACAAAACTAATTGGCGATTTCCCTAAACTTCAAAAAATCTTTCGTCCCATCGCGCCAATTTATAATTTTGTTAATAGCTTCCCGCTTACAGCCAGTATTGTTAAATACGCTCTTGGATTTTCCCAAGAAAGAAGCATTCCAAAATTACATTTTTCGACTTTAGAAAAATGGTTTAATTTGTATCAAAAAAATAATCCACAAGATGACTTTATCAATGGAAAAATAATCCTAATTGCAGATGAATTCACTAATTATAATGATGTAGAAATTGGACAAAAAGCCATCAAACTTCTCAATCAATTAGGTTATGGAATAGAACTTCCATCAAACATTGTTACGGGCAGGTCATACTTATCAAAAGGCATGGTAAAAACAGCTAAGGCCTTAATGGAAAGTAATGTAGACATCCTTCAACAAGCTGATTCAACCAAACCTATCATTTGCATTGAACCAAGTGCCTTAGTCACCTTTTTGGATGAGGGTCCCAAAATAGTTTCTCCCGATTATGTTAAAATAGCAAATGAAATAAAATCTCGCATACAATTAATAGACAATTTTTTGGCAGATGAATATAAAAAAGGAATTATCAAGTCCAATTTCTTTCATTCAAAGGCCAAAAAAATTGTTTTACATGGACATTGTCATCAAAAAGCCCTCATTGGTTTGAGTAAAACGCGGATTGCCCTGGAAATTCCTGAAAATTACTCAACTGAATTAATACCAAGTGGATGTTGTGGTATGGCAGGTTCTTTTGGATACGAAAAAGATAAATATGCACTTTCACAGCAAATTGCTGAACTTGTCTTATATCCAAAATTAAGAGACATCCAGGGAGAAGAGGAAATTATTGCGATGAATGGAACATCCTGTCGTCATCAAATAAAAGATGGAATTGCTAAAACTGGAAAACATACGGTTGAAATACTTTTCGAAGCACTAAAATCAAATGAAAATGATACAATATAATCTCTCACTTTTTATCGACCCGAAAGTTGAGCAAGATGCCATCGTTGCATTAACGAAAATATTGATGCCTGAATTAGGTAAATTTGAAGAAATACAACAAATTAATTTATTTGAAATTCAATCACATCAGGAACCAGATTCGAAGGGATATAGTTTACAGTTTTGGTTAAATGCAAATGAGGAAACCACTTTTGAACTTGAACAAATTGTAAGTACCTTTTTTGCGGCCGAATTTCCGAATCAATTCGTATACTTTCCGTCTCAATTAAATCTTATACATTCCAATCGATAGTTGTTTGATGATGTATCATTAAATATTCATTGCAAGTACGAAAACAAGCATTCCCAAACCATCCACCGCGGTTGGCAGATAATGGCGAAGGATGAGCCGCTTTTAAGATCAAGTGTTTGCTTTGATCAATTTGATTTTCAAATTGAAATGCAAAATTTCCCCAGAGCATAAAAACGATATGTTCTTTTTCAATATTTAATTGATGTATAGCTTGAAGGGTCAATTCATTCCAACCCAACTTTGCATGTGAATTGGGAAGTCCTTCCCTAACACTTAAACAGGCATTTAAGAGTAAAACGCCTTGTTTTGCCCAATTTGTCAAATTTCCAGAAGTCCGAAACGTGACTTGATTAAAGCACACATCAATCTCTTTAAAGATATTTTTTAAGGAAGGAGGAAAAGCAACTCCATTTTGAACGGAAAAGGCCAATCCATGTGCTTGATTGGGTTGATGATATGGATCTTGACCAATGATTACGACTTTCGTCTCATCGAAAGAACAAAAATTAAATGCGGAAAATAATGATTCATAGGAAGGATATACGGTATACTGTGCATATTCTAGGGATAATTTTTCTTCCAAATCATCAAAAAAATGATCAGAAAGATTCTGTTGAAAAACATTTTTCCAATCATTAATCAACAAATCCCTTAATTTTGTTTTCATATTAAATTCTATGGCCGAAGCAGTTTCAAATGGTTTTTTAGTGATAGTAGAAACAACTCAGTTGCTTAATCAACAATTGCAGAAACCATTTTTACATTATTTTAGTTATCAAATTACAATAAAAAATTTAACTTCTCACCCAGCAAAATTAATTAGTCGATTTTGGAAAATCTGGGAAACAGGCGGAAAAATTGAACATGTAACTGGATTAGGAGTAGTTGGACTACAACCAATCATTGAACCAGGCACCTCTTTTACCTATACTTCCGGATGCCCTTTAACCACTCATTTAGGAAAGATGTCAGGTCACTACAGTTTTACCAATATCGATACAAACGAAAATTTTTTAGTGAAAATTCCTCCATTTGAATTAATCCCGATTTCAGTGTTGAATTAATGTATAAGCGTATTTACCAATTTCTGTTTTTTTTCAAAGCACAAACTGCACACGGACTTCATTCTCCATTGGTTTTTGACCTATACATGAAGGTAATTAATCCTAACTTATGGCCTTATCATTCAAAAAAAATATACGAAGAAATACAAAAATTTATTTCAAGCAAATTAGAACTTAAAGACTTCAACTTATTACTAATCAATAATTTAAATGATTTATCTTCTCTAGAAATCAAAAAAAAACAAGTGCTATTTATCAATGATACGTATCAAAATAAAGAATTTAAAAAGGGAGTAGATCACATAGCCAGCAATGTAGTGTACAATTATGTAATACATTTTTTCAAAGGCTCTATTTTAATTTCAAGTGATCTATCACCCAAGCAAATATTTTATTTAAAGCATATGCAATAAAAAAGGGCCTCACGGCCCTTTTTATTTATTTTCCCTTGGCAACTTCTACCATGACTCTTTTTCCTTTTATAGAAGCTCCAGCCATTTTATCTAAAACATCTTTTACATATTCTTTCGGAATATCTACATAAGTATGTCGGTTTTCAATTTGAATATGTCCAAGTGCAGCACCAGGAATACCTGTTTCACCAGCAAATGCTCCAACGATATTTGATGGACTGATTTTTTCATTGAAGCCAATGTTGACAAACAATTTAACCATATTGGCATCCGAACGATACGGTTTTCCTTCGCGATCAACACGTGGCCCACGATCTCCACCTCTATCTCGATCTCTATCTCTACGATCGCCTCTGCGGTCACCACGATCTCCTCGCTCGAACCTTCCAGCTCCTCTTCTATCCCAATCACGATCTCTTCCACCACGATCATCACGTCCATATTTTCTAGATTGACGATCGAACTCGCCATCTAAATTTTCGTCAGCAAATTCGTTTTTAGCAACACCCATGTTCATTTTCACCAAGGCAGAAACAACCTGCTCAGTGCTACAACCTGCATGGTGTAAGGCTTCTAACACATCATCAAACAATTCTAATCCACCCTCTTCGATCGTTTCTTTTACACGCTCAATGAACATTCCCTTTTTAATTCCAACCACGTCTGTAAAAGTAGGTATCACACCTTTATCAATTTTAACTTTTGTATAGTTCATGATTTCACGTAAACGATTACGCTCAGAACCCACTACCAAAGTAAATGCTTTACCTGATTTACCCGCACGACCTGTACGACCAATACGGTGCACATAATATTCTTCATCTAAAGGAATATCATAATTGATTACTCCATCCACATTATCCACATCAAGTCCCCTAGCAGCGACGTCCGTAGCCACTAAGATTGAAACAGCACCTGAACGGAAACGATTCATCACCTGTGTACGTTGATTCTGACGCAAATCGCCATGTAATCCTTCTGCAGCATAACCGCGATTCATCAACTCCTCAACTACTTCATCCACACGCTTTTTCTGGTTACAGAAAATCAACAAAAGTTTTAAGTTGTAAAAATCAATTAAACGAGTGGTAACCTCCATTTTTGCTTTACCTTTTACATCAAAATAAAGCTGTTCAATGTTATCATTTGTAATTTCGTTCTTAACAACCTTCACTAATTTAGGATTAGTTAAATAACGATTTGTCAAAGCCATGATAGGCTTAGACATAGTCGCTGAAAACAAAACTGTCTGACGCTCATCTGGTAATTCTTCCAAGATACTTTCGATATCTTCTCGGAATCCCATGTCCAACATCTCATCTGCCTCATCTAATACAATTTTCGTAGCCCGTTCTAATTTCAACGCACGGCGTTCAATTAAATCTATTACACGACCTGGAGTACCAACAACAATATTGGCGCCTGCTTTTAATGATTTAATTTGGCGTTCGATAGAATCACCCCCATAAACGGTAGTCACCCAAACACCTTTAATGTGTTTAGATAATTTTTTCATCTCCTCAGTAACTTGCAAGGCTAATTCACGAGTAGGACATAAAATAATGGCTTGAACATATTTCTCAAAGGGAACAATGTGCTCAATTAATGGAATACCAAATGCTGCTGTTTTACCAGTACCTGTTTGGGCCTGACCAATAACATCTCTACCCTCTAAAACATGTGGAATTGCTTCTGATTGAATGGGTGAAGCAAACTCAAACCCCATTTCTTTAACTGCTTCCATGATACCCTCCGATAAAGAGAGCTCATCAAAACGAACTTTTTGACTCATATCAATATTTAATTACGGTGACAAACACATCCGTAATTAACTCTTGACCTAAAATCCCAATGGAAAAATAAAAACAAAAAGAGCTCAGCGGATGTATTTTTGTACAAACAAAGCACAAAGGTACCTATATTTCAAATAGAAAGCAAATAAATAGGATTTTATTAAGAATTACTTCAAAACCTTAAATACAACTTGCGCATGTAATGGAAGACTAGCATCTGGATTAATACCCACAGAATTAGGCAGGACAGAAATCCTTTTGGGACTCAATCCCTCACCCACCAATCTATTTTTCAAATAAAATCCTCTCTTTTGTGCAGATTTAGCATCCTTCTCAGAAAAGGAAATAATTTCAATTTTTGCTTCTTTGTAAACTTGTAAACCCTCTGTAAAGCGCTTCAAAAAATAATCTTTTGCATGTGCTAATTGGTCCGTTTCATTGTCGAATGAAATTTCATAACAAGTTAATACAAGTGGATCTTTTGCGGTTGAATCTGTTAAAAAGGTATGTAAAGTTACCAAAGCAGATTGTTTTGGTACAGCAAAAGATTTACCCGCTGTCCAACTCAAGCTAACCGTTGAATCTGTTAATAACTTAGTGGAATCCACAGCAACTTGTGTCAAACTATCATTTAATTTATTTAAACTATCTAAAGGGATAATTTCTTCAGATTCTTCAATAACCACTGTATTGTCAGATCGAATCACGGTTAAATAGAATGTTAAGCCCACCAAAAATAAAATTCCGCAAGCTATTGAAATATTTTTTCGATTCAGTAAATTTTTTAAGCCATTTTGCTTTGATTCTTCTGTCTCTTCAAATGTATCAGCATAAATCAATGAAAAATCAGATTTAAGCACATCATTTAATAAAAGAATTTCAATAATCGATTTCTGCAAATCAGTAGAAACCAATTCTGAAAAAGCAGCCTTAAAGGATAAAAAATAGTCGCAGAAAGAAGTAAATTGATTCAATTCACTCTCCTCTTTTTTTAACTCTAAAACGAGTACTCCTAAAAAATACGTTAAGCCTTTGATAAAAAATGAACTCTTACATTTCATTTTTTGAGATAATCCGATGGCCAAAGCACTTTTTTTATCAGGAAACAGAATACCAATCAAGGATTCCCCATATGAATTAATAAGTTCATCGGAACCCTTAAAATCACTTTGTAATAATTCAATATGTGAGGGATCAACCTTTAATTTTAAAAAATTCATTAAAGCATTGTATCGAATTCTATTTTTAACCAATTTCAACAATCCACCCAATGCAATCGCCTGCCAAACAGGTGTCACTTGGTTAACTGTCAATTCTTCTTCTCTCCCAATTACCTGTATTCTCTTTGAAATGATTGGTAATAAAACTGCCTCAGTTAAAAATATCATTTGCTTTTTGTAATTTTTTCGCAAAACTACGTATGTTTTTTTAACTTTACTTTATGAAAAAGGTTTTATTTATCGATCGCGACGGAACAATTATCATTGAACCTCCCATTGATTTTCAAGTTGATAGTTTAGAAAAATTAGAATTTGTTCCTAAAGCGATAGGTAATCTATCTAAAATCAAAAATGAAACAGATTTTGAATTTATCATGGTCACCAACCAAGATGGCTTGGGAACAGAATCTTTTCCTGAAGAAACTTTTTGGCCAGCTCAAAACAAAATGCTAAGCATTTTAAGTGCTGAAAATATTACTTTTTCAAACATTCATATTGACAAAAGTTTTCCAGAAGAAAATAAACCTACAAGGAAACCAGGAATTGGTATGCTAACAGCTTATTTTTCGGAGGAATATGATTTAAAAAACTCGTTTGTCATTGGTGATCGTCTAACAGATTTAGAGCTAGCCAAAAATCTAGGTGCAAAAGGTATTATCATTGGAAAACTAGATATTCCTGATAATTTAAAGGATTCCCTGGCCCTACAAACTGATACCTGGGATCAAATTTATCAATTCCTCAGAATTCCAGAACGAAAAGTTTCACATGTAAGAAATACCAATGAGACCAAAATAGCAGTAGAATTAAATCTAGATGGATCAGGAAAATGTCACATTTCTACAGGCTTACACTTTTTTGATCACATGTTGGAGCAAATTGCAAAACATGGTTCGATGGATTTAACTATTGAAGTACAAGGAGATTTACATATTGATGAACACCATACCATTGAAGATACAGGTTTAGCGCTCGGGGAAGCCTTTTTAACTGCCTTAGGTAACAAGAAAGGAATTAACCGATATGGCTTTCTACTTCCAATGGATGATTGCTTGGCTCAAGTAGCCATCGATTTTGGAGGAAGAAATTGGTTAATGTGGGAAGCAGAATTTAAGCGTGAGATGATCGGACAAGTTCCCACTGAAATGTTCTATCACTTCTTCAAATCATTTTCAGATGCTTCTAAGTCTAACTTAAATATTAAAGCTGAAGGTCAAAATGAACATCATAAAATAGAAGCTATTTTTAAGGCATTTGCCAAGGCAGTTCGATTGGCCGTTCAGAGAGACCAGAAAAATTTAGATTCTTTGCCAAGCACCAAAGGATTGCTTTAAAAAAAATAGTAACTTTGTAAAAAAAATTAACATTATGGGATATTCAGGAGCAGCATTTTTTATTGTTTTATTTGCGATTTCAATTGTCATCGGATCTAAACTTCAAAAAATTTATAAAGAGAGAGGAAAATAATCCTCTCTCTTTTTATAAATATCCCTCATCTACAAAGCTGATATATTTGTTATCTCCAATGATCAAATGATCAATCAATTGGATATCTAAATTTTTCCCTGCCTCTACTATTTTAGCAGTAATCTGTTTATCTGCATGACTAGGTATTAAGTTTCCTGAAGGATGGTTATGGGCAATAATCAATGAAGACGCTAAGTAATTAACCGCGAATCGATAAATCAGCTTGATAGCTACCGAGGTACCTGCTACTCCCCCTTGACTCAATCGCTCTAATTTTATTACCTTGGAAGCTCTATTTAAATAGATCACCCAAAATTCCTCATGATTTAATTCTTGAAAAATCGTACGTAGCAAGGCAAATGCATCTGCACTTGATTGAATCTTATCAATTCGAATCTTTGCCTCATGCGCAGCTACTCGCTTACCTAATTCCAAACATGCCAGCAATTGAATCGCCTTGGTTTTTCCTATCCCTTTAAAATGTTCAAAATCTTCTGCACTTAGCCGAGTTAAAGAGGTGAGATTTCCCCCTACATATTCAATGATTTCATTCGATAAATCAACAACTGATTTTGATTTGGTTCCAGAACCTAATATAATGGCTAATATTTCCGGATTACTTAATGATTCTTTTCCTAGCGACTTTAACTTTTCCCGCGGCCTATCTTCCAGTCGAAGTTCAGCAATCCGCTTATAAGTATATTGATTAGTGTTCATTTTTATTGAAAATTACACAATAAAAACAAAAAGCCCATCTTTCGATGGGCTTTTATCAATTACTTGATATTTTCAAATTATGCAGCAGCTGAATTAACAAATTTTGCTAATTTCGACTTCTGGTTAGCTGCTTTATTCTTGTGAATAATGTTCTTCTTAGCCAATTTATCTAAAGCAGAAGAAACTTGCTTAAACAAATCAACCATAACCAATTTATCAGTCGTAGCTCTTAATTTCTTAATTAAAGTTCTAGTAGACTTATGTTGATAACGGTTACGTAAACGCTTTGCTTCGTTTGCTCTTATACGCTTAATTGATGATTTATGATTTGCCATTGCTTAAAAAAATTTCTCTTTATTCTAAATTGAAATGCAAAATTAATAGAATATTTAATAAATATCAATACTAACCACAAAAATTTGTTTATGAAAACCTTAATTTTAACACATTTCTTAATTTTCAATGGCATTTTGAACATTTATGCGAATCCGTGGGGGTTTTTTGCGCATAAAAAAATCAATTATTTAGCTGTTTTTATGCTTCCTACCCCCCTAAATAAGTTATACAAACGCGAAATACATTTACTACAAGAATATGCTGTATTACCTGATGAACGAAGGTACGTAATGGACAATGAAGCTCAAAGACACTATATTGATTTAGATCATTATGAACTAAAAACAATTGAATTTAAAAATTTCAAGCAACTTTCGAAAACAATACCTGAAGATAGTCTTAATGCGCATGGAATTGTTGTTTGGTACATTCCAATTGCTTTTTTAAAATTAAAGAAGGCCTTTCAAGTGAAAGATTGGGCGATGATCATCAAATATTCAGCAGAACTCGGACATTATGTAGCAGATGCACATGTTCCACTACATACAACTTCCAATTATGATGGACAAAAAACTGGACAATCAGGAATTCATGCCTTCTGGGAATCTAGAATTCCTGAATTATTAAATAATGAATTAGAAGAATGGCTTGGACCTGCAGAATATATTCAAAATGTAGAATTAAAGGCATGGGAATATGTTTTATCGTCAAATAGTTTAGTACAAGATTTATTAACAAAAGAAAAGGAATTAGCCTTATCGTATTCAAACCATCATAAATATTCTTTTGAACAAAAAGGGAATAGCCTTGTAAAAAATTATGCAAAAGATTATGCATTAGCCTATCACAAGTTGTTGAGACATACTATTGAAGATCGATTTTCTGAATCCGTTAAGCAAGTTGCCTCCTTATGGTATACGGCATGGTTAGAAGCCGGACAACCGGATATCCCATAATTTTTTTGCAAATTTGCATTATGAACATTGAAAAATTTGTCAAACTAAAACCAGGAAAAGAAATTCCACTCAAACGATTTCATCCTTGGGTGTTTTCGGGTGCTATCCAACAGCAAAGTAATCAGTTAACTGATGGTGATTGGGTGGAAGTAAAAGATTATAAAAATAATTTTTTAGGAATTGGTCATTTTCATTTTGGTAGCATAGCCGTAAAAGTTATGCATTTTAAGCCCATAGAATCCTTTGCATCATTGTGGATCGAAAAAATTACACAAGCAAAAAACTTAAGAGATCTAATTCCTTTTCAAGAAACAAACGCTTTTCGTTTGGTACATGGAGAGGGAGATCAATGTCCGGGTTTAATCATTGATTATTACAAGGGGGTGTTTGTCATTCAAGCACATAGTATTGGAGTGCATAAATCAATCAACGATATTTCGGATGCTATCTTGAAGGTGTTTGGAAAGAAAATAGTTGTGGCAATTTATGACAAAAGTAAAGAAACCCTACCGCAAGAATATGCACAGAACAAACAGAATGATTATCTTTATGGAAATGCAGATGTACCTTATGAAATTCTGGAAAATGGGGTCAAATTTGCCATCAATTGGATTACTGGACAAAAAACAGGATTCTTTCTTGACCAACGAGATAACAGAGAACTTCTTGCCAAATTTGCCAAAGGAAAAGACGTCTTAAATACATTTTGCTATTCGGGCGGATTTAGTTTATATGCCCTTCAAGCAGGAGCAAAAAAAGTAATTTCCTTAGATGCTTCAGCAAAGGCTATTGACTTGGTGAAACAAAATATATCATTAAACAATTTTGACAAACTTAACCATGAGGCCATTGTAGGTGAGACACTTCCCTATTTGCGTAATAACGAAGAATTATTTGATATCATCATTCTAGACCCACCTGCCTTCGCAAAGTCCTTAAACACCAAACATAAAGCTTTACAAGGCTATCAGCGTATCAACGAATTGGCAATGCAGCAAATTCGTCCAAATGGATTATTGTTTACGTATTCGTGTTCACAAGTTATCACGCGTGATTTATTTTATAACATGTTAGTTGCCTCAGCAATTAACTGCGGACGTGAGATTCAAGTTGTTCATCAAATGAACCAAGGTCCCGACCATCCTGTCAATATCTTCCATCCGGAAAGTCATTACTTAAAGGGTTTTGTTTTACGGATTAAATAAA
>JBEGQV010000044.1:0-2844 GCA_041180785.1 Bacteroidota bacterium
ACTTTTGGCGCCAAATCGGAGTGCAAAGATTACCCTTTTTTTTTCTTATTCCAAATTACACTATAAAAAAATTGAAGTTTTTTTACTGTTTTTAGATAATACACTGAAAATTAAGAAACTATGAATCTAAGTACTTACATTACCCCATAAACGGATACCGATAATCCACCGGACTCACAAATACTTCCTTAACAGTACGCGGCGACACCCAGCGTAATAAATTCAAATACGAACCGGCTTTATCATTGGTTCCCGAAGCGCGGGCACCTCCGAAGGGCTGTTGACCCACCACCGCACCGGTACACTTATCATTTAGATATAAATTACCTGCTGCATTTTCCAGCACCTTGGCCGCCTCCGCTAAAGCATAGGCGTCTTGCGAAAAGATGGCACCTGTTAGGGCATAAGCAGAGGTGCTGTCGATTAATTGTAGCGTTTCCGACCAATTTTTATCTTCGTATATAAAGATGGTTAAAACGGGACCAAAAATCTCTTCTTCCATCGTGACAAAATGTGGATCGTCCGTCACAAAAATGGTTGGCTCCACAAAATATCCTTTTGAATCATCATACTTACCGCCCATCAAAACCTCCACTCCCTTAGCAGACTTGGCTACCTCTATATAGCCTGTAATCTTTGCAAAGGCCCTGTCGTCAATCACCGCATTGAAAAAATTACCAAAATCTTCCGTACCACCCATCTTAATCGTTCCAACTTCTTTGACCAACAATTCTTTAGTGGCCGACCAAATCGATCGTGGAATATAGGCTCTTGAGGCCGCTGAACATTTCTGTCCTTGGTATTCAAATGCCCCACGAATCAAACCTGTCACCAATGCCGGTACCGAAGCCGATGGATGCGCCACCACAAAATCCTTTCCTCCTGTCTCTCCCACAATGCGTGGATATGATTTATATTTCGAAATATTGTTTCCGATTTGTTGCCAAATGGTTTGAAATACTTTGGTAGAACCTGTAAAATGAATACCAGCAAATTCGCGGTGATTAAATACCACTTCCCCCGCTTCCGGGCCATCCGCAAAGACCAAATTAATGACGCCCTTAGGTAAACCTGCCTCCTCTAAGATCTGCATCAATAAATCGGCTGAGTAAATTTGCTGGGGAGAGGGTTTCCAAACTACTGTATTGCCCATCAAAGCGGGAGCTGTAGGTAAATTACCTGCAATTGCCGTAAAATTGAAAGGCGTTAGTGCATACACAAATCCTTCCAAAGGTCGATATTCCACCTTATTCCAAACACCAGGCGATGAAACAGGCTGATCAGAATAAATCTGCGCTGCAAAATGCACATTGAATCGCAAGAAATCCACCCACTCACATGCCGCATCAATTTCTGCTTGGTACACACTTTTCGACTGTCCCAACATCGTTCTGGCATTCAATTCCATGCGGTATTTCGTGGCCGACAACTCAGCAGCCTTCAAAAAAATCGCTGCACGCTTTTCCCAAGGCATGGCTGCCCAGTTTTCGCGGGCCGCAAGGGCCGCGGCGATTGCGTCAGCAATTTGTTCCTTACCTCCTTCAAAATAATATCCTAACACATGTTGGTGATCGTGAGGGGGATTCATCGCAACTTTTTTCGCACCTTTTACCGCTTTGCCCCCAATTTTCATGGAAACTTCGATCTGTTTGCCTCGCAATTCGGCAATTTTTGCCGTTAATTGAGCACGTTCTGCGCTTCCTGGAGCGTATGAATAAATGGGTTCATTGACCGGAATGGGTACTTGAAAAAATCCAGTTGACATATATTATTGATTTGAAGTGTAAAAAGTAAAACAAATTTAAGCAGAAAATAATTCAAATGTTAATCAAAATCCAAATAGGGTATCATACGCTCCCACGACTTTATATCCAACAAGGTTACCGCTTTCAACTGTTCAAAATCCCGAAAAGCACCGTGCTGTGCACGGTAATTCAGCACCAATTTCGCTTGCGCATACGGTATATAAGGATGTCGAAACGATTTCCAATCTAACAAATTGATGCGAAACTTCCGATAAACACCCCTCCCGAGCTTCAATTGGGCGTGATGCGAATTTACCCAGGCAGAATCCAATCCATACACTTCTTTCAACTGACTCACCGTATAAAATCCACCCAATTTCTCCCGAAATAACAAAATCCGATGCGCAAATCCCGGTCCAATCCCCGGCATGGCCACCCACTCCAACGAATCCGCCGTATTGATGTCAATTACTGGAATCGCCGATTTCCTTCTTACCTCTTCCTTCTTACTCTTCCACTCTTTGCTCACTCTGCCCATTCTGCCCACTTTGCTCACTCTGCCCACTCTGCTCACTCTACTCACTTTACTCACTCTACTCACCTCCTCCAAAAACGCCACAATGTACTCCTCCCTCGTCACTCCTCTCTCGTCTCTCGTCTCTGTTACACCCATCCACACCACCAACAATCCCATCAAACCCATGATCCCATACATCTCCCAGCGAGTTAGGCCGAGGAGGAAGCGGAACCAATAATGTAGGCGTGATAACATGTGAATTTGAAGTGATTTTGTGATTAATGTGACTAATGTGATTAATGTGACTAATGTGTTTAATGTGACTAAAGTGTTTAATGTGATTAATGTGACTAATGTGTTTAATCACTTAGTAACATTTATTTTAACAATCAATCCAATTAACAGCCTTATAACTACAGATACTTGATTGATAGATTTTTCAGCCTCATCTGTGGATATCAACTTTAATTCTTTAAAAATCATCAGCATTGACTTGACTTCATAGGCTGAACCTAATGAAATATTTAAAAATCTTTTAAATTCTCTTTTCGAATTTCTTCCAAATCCTTCTGCTATATTATT
>JBEGQV010000045.1:0-8358 GCA_041180785.1 Bacteroidota bacterium
GTTTCGCACAATCCAAACTAAAGCCCGCATTATCACAAAAAGCAGACGCATTGAAATCTAAAGTCATTGCTTGGCGAAGAGATTTTCATGAACACCCTGAATTAGGAAATCAAGAATTTCGAACGGCAGAAATCGTTGCCAAACACTTGAAGTCTCTCGGCATCGATGTGCAAGAAAAAGTGGCTTACACGGGTGTTGTGGGTATTTTAAAAGGAGGGAAACCCGGACCGGTAGTTGCTTTGCGTGCAGATATGGATGGACTTCCAGTTACTGAACGTGTCAATATTCCTTTTAAATCGAATGTTATGACAGAATACAACGGTCAGAAAACGGGTGTCATGCATGCATGTGGACACGATAGTCACGTGGCCATTTTAATGGCAGTAGCAGAAATCTTAGCCTCAGAAAAAGCTAATTTGGCAGGAACCGTCAAATTTATTTTTCAACCTTCCGAGGAAGGAGTTTATAATGCAAACGGTGAATCTATTCTTTCGGGTGCCGAATTAATGGTTAAAGAAGGTGTTTTAGAAAATCCAAAAGTAGAGGCTATTTTTGGATTGCATATTTCAGCTGGATCTGAAAATGGTGTATTAGAATATAAACCTGGGGCAACGATGGCGGCAGTAGATCAGTTAGATATTGTGGTGAAAGGTAAACAAGCTCATGGTGCAAATCCGTGGTTAGGATTAGACCCAATTGTTACTTCCTCTCAAATCATTACAGGTTTACAAACCATTGTTTCAAGAAATGTTAACATTACTGAAGATCCTGCAATTGTTACGGTTGGAGCCATTCATGGCGGTATTCGTCAAAACATCATTCCAGAAAGTGTAAAAATGATAGGAACCATCCGAACTTTTGGAGTGGAACAACGCGAATTAGTTCATAAACGAATTAAAGAAATTGCCACTAATATTGCAGAATCTGCAGGTGCAAAAGCAGATGTGACAATTGGAACAGGTTATCCGGTAACGTTCAACAATGTGGCGTTAGTAGAAAAAATGTTACCAACCCTACAAGCTGTAAACGGAAAAGAGCGAGTTCGCCAAATTCCTGCTCATACGGGAGCAGAGGATTTCTCCTTTTTTCAACAAAAAGTACCTGGATTTTTCTTTTTTTTAGGCGCTCGACCCGCCGATAAAAAATCTGCAACAGAAGTTGCAGCTCATCATACCCCTGATTTTTATTTGGAAGAGTCTGAATTTCAGGTGGGTGTGAAAGCCTTGAGTCATTTAGTTGTAGATTATTTTGAAAAAAAGTAACTTACCTTATTTCCTATAAGGACGGTAAAAAGAAACTGTCCATTACTTTTGTATAAAAAATTGAAATTATGTCTAAAACTTATCGTCATGTTTCCTATTTGTGGGACGATCAGAAGGCTAAGGGCCTAAGTGAGGTAGAACTTTTCATCTATCGTTCGAATATTTTAGGAGCTGATTTACGAATCACTAATTATGGCGGTGGAAATACTTCCGTTAAAATTACAGACAAAGATCCTTTAACGGGTGAAGATACAGAAGTAATGTGGATTAAGGGCTCTGGGGGTGATATTGGTACCTTAAAATTATCAGGATGTGCCGCCCTATATATGGAGCGTTTATTAAATCTTGAAAAAGTATATAAAGGATTGCATATGGAAGATCAAATGGTGGAGTTGTTCAACCATTGTATCTTTGATTTAAGTTCAAAGGCTCCTTCCATCGATACGCCTTTGCATGGATTTTTGCCATTTAAACATATCGACCATCTACATCCGGATGCAGCAATAGCCATTGCTGCTGCTAAAGATGGGGAAAAAATTACCGAAGAGCTTTTTGGTGGTAAAATTGGCTGGGTACCTTGGCAAAGACCTGGTTTCGATTTAGGACTTCAATTACGCACCTGTTTGGAGAATGCAGCTGCTAAAGGAATTCAATTGCGTGGAATCATGTTGGGTTCGCACGGATTGTTTACGTGGGGTGATAATGCCTATGATTGTTATATCAATACCTTGGAAGTTATCGAAGCATGTGCGGAATATATTGCACAAAATGAAGGAAAGAAACGTCCGGTTTTTGGTGGTGCTAAAATCCAAAGCTTACCTACTGCACAGCGTACTGCTCAAGCACAAGCTTTAGCCCCTGTATTAAGAGGATTATGCTCTTCTTACCAATCCATGATTGGTCATTTTACAGATGATGAGCGAGTACTTCAATTTATCAATTCAAATGATTTGGATGTTTTAGCCCCTTTGGGTACTTCTTGTCCTGACCATTTCTTGCGTACAAAAATTTCTCCTTTGGTATTAAATTTCGGTGCAACAGATGATTTGTCAGACACGGAAGCTGTGAAGGCTCGTTTATTGCCTTTATTTGAAGGATATCGTGCCATGTATGCCGATTATTATAACAATTGTAAACACGATAATAGTCCTGCCATGCGTGATCCAAATCCCGTGGTAATTTTATATCCAGGTGTAGGTATGTTTACCTTTGCGAAAGACAAGCAAACTGCACGTGTTGCTGCAGAGTTTTACATCAATGCAATGAATGTTATGCGCGGTGCCGAGGCCATTTCCTCCTATACATCTCTTCCTAAACAAGAGGCATTTGATATTGAATATTGGTTATTAGAAGAGGCTAAATTACAACGTATGCCTAAACCAAAAGCCCTATCAGGTCGTGTGGCATTTGTAACAGGATCCGGTGGCGGAATTGGTAAAGCAATTGCCAAAAAATTTGCTGAAGAAGGTGCATGTGTGGTGTTGAATGATAACAATGCAGAGCGTTTAGAAGAAGCAAAAGCAGAATTTGTGAAATTATTCGGTAAAGATAATGTTGCTGCTGCTGTGGCAGACGTAACGGATGCTTCTACGATAGAAAATGCCATGAATATCGCAGCCTTAGCTTTTGGTGGTATTGACTTAGTTGTTAATAATGCAGGAATTTCTATCTCTAAACCAATTTTAGATCATACTGAATCAGATTGGAATAGGTTATATGATATTTTAGTGAAAGGACAATATTTAGTGAGTCAAGCTGCTGTACGTGTAATGCGTAAGCAAGCCATGGGAGGAGATATAATCAATATTGTTTCGAAAAATGCAGTAGTAGCCGGACCAAATAACGTAGGATATGGTTCTGCGAAAGGTGCTCAGGCCCATATGTCGCGTTTATTATCCGCTGAATTAGGTCCTGATAAGATCCGTGTGAACATGGTCAACCCAGATGCAGTAATAGCCGATTCCAATATTTGGGCTGGCGGTTGGGCTGAAGGTCGTGCCAAGGCCTATGGCATAACCGTAGCCGAATTGCCTGCTTATTACGCTAAAAGAACCTTGTTGAACGAAAGTATCTTGCCAGTAGATATTGCGAATGCTTGTTTTGCTTTAGTGGGTGGATTGTTGAATAAATCAACAGGAAATGCCATCAATGTGGATGGGGGAGTTGCAGCTGGATTTTTACGTTAAACCTAAGTGATGATGAATTTAGAGAGTTCGATACAAGATTTTAATAACAACGGATTATCTACGCATCAGCGTAGAATGGATTTTATCAAAAGTGATACACAAATCCCAACGGATTTGATACAAAAATTAAAAGATTTCCAAATTGCCATTCCTTCTTGGGCTTTAGGGACAGGAGGAACTCGATTTGGTCGTTTCTCTGGCGGAGGCGAACCTGGTACATTAGAGGAGAAAATTTCAGATGTGGGTTTATTACATCGCTTAAATAAATCATCGGGAGCAATTTCTTTGCATATTCCTTGGGATATTCCTTCAGATGCCAATGCGATAAAAAAATTAGCCGCAGATCATGGATTAGCCTTTGATGCCGTTAATTCAAATACATTTCAAGATCAGGCAAATCAGGCATTGAGTTATAAGTTTGGCTCTTTGCAACATACCGACCAAGCTGTTCGTCAGCAAGCGATTGAACACAACATTGAAGTAATCAAACATGGTGTTGATTTGGGTTCCAAGTCGATTACGGTTTGGTTGTCAGATGGATCATGCTTTCCAGGACAATTGAACTTTCGTCGGGCATACGAACGCACGGTAGAAAGTTTAAAAGAAATCTATGCAGCTTTGCCATCTGATTGGAAGTTGTTTTTAGAATATAAGGCCTATGAGCCAAATTTTTATTCGACAACCGTGGGCGATTGGGGACAATCCTACTCGATGGTGAATAAATTAGGTGCTCAAGCATATACCTTAGTTGATTTAGGGCACCATTTGCCCAACGCTAACATCGAACAGATTGTTTCGCTGTTGTTAATGGAAGGTAAATTGGGTGGATTCCATTTCAATGATTCCAAATATGGAGATGATGACTTAACAGCAGGTTCCATGAAACCGTATCAGTTATTCCTGATTTTTAATGAACTAGTGGATGGCATGGATGCGAAAGGAATGAATCATGCAAGTGATCTGGGATGGATGATTGATGCTTCACACAATGTAAAAGATCCATTAGAAGATTTATTGCAATCCGTGGAGGCTATTCAAATTGCCTATGCACAAGCGTTATTGGTGGATCGTAAAGCATTAGAAGCAGCTCGTGAAGCAAATGATGTAGTGCGTTGTCAAGAAATCTTACAAAATGTCTTCCGTACGGATGTTCGAGCCTTAGTTGCTCAAGCGCGATTAGAATTAGGTGGCGTGCTAAATCCAGTAGAATTTTACAGAAACGCTGAAATAAGAAAACAATTAATTCAGCAAAGAGGTTCCAAAACAGTAGCAACTGGTTTGTAAAATGAGCAAAATAGATTGTATCGTTATTTTTGATATTGGAAAGACCAACAAGAAATTGTTGGTCTTTGACGATAGATACCAGGTTATTCATGATCAATCCACTCAGTTCGCAGAAATTCAAGATGAGGACGGGTTTCCCACAGAAGATGTGGCTTTGTTAGAGGCTTGGTTAAAACAATCGTTTAAAGAAGTGCTTTCCAATGAAAATTGGCAAGTAAAAGCGATAAATTTTTCAGGCTATGGAGCAAGTTTAGTGCATATTGATGCCAATGGAAAAGTGGTTGGGTTTTTGAAAAATTATTTAAAACCTGTTCAAAAAGAATTGTTCGATTTGTTTTTTCAAAAATATGGTCCTGAAAAGGATTTGGCTCGAATCACTTGTTCTCCTGTTTTGGGGAATTTGAATTCGGGTTATCATGCCTATGAAGAGCGACATCATGCACGTTGGCAACAAATCACCTCAGTACTTCATTTTCCAAATTTCCTGAGCTTTTTATTTCATGGGGAACGAGTGGCTGAAATGACTTCCATTGGTTGCCATACCATGTTGTGGAATTTTGATGCGAATCAATACCATGAGTGGGTAGTAAAGGAACAGGTGTATGAAAAACTGCCAGCCATTGAAGCCGGTACATGTACTTTTCCTTTTATTGATCATACCGCTATTCAAGTTGGATTGGGCTTACATGATTCCTCAGCTGCATTAGTTCCTTATCTTCGCCAATTCAAAGAACCTTTTATTTTGATTTCAACAGGTACATGGTGCATTTCCATGAATCCTTTTAATCATGCTGCCTTAACAAGTGAGGAGCTTGAAAATGATGTCTTGGCCTATATGCAATTAGATGGAAATCCCGTAAAAGCTTCCCGCTTATTTGCAGGTAATGAGCATGAAATTGTTGTCAAAAGGCTCATTGATCATTTTAAAGCGGATGCAAAGTTCTTCAAATCGGTTCGATTTGATACTCAAACAGCGCAGCTGTTTGAGGTTAAATTGTCCAATGAAAAAAATATAAAAAGAAATTCAACATTTTTAAAAGCCAGTGATTTTTTAGCCAAAGATTTATCTAGTTTTGCAACAATTGAATTAGCTTATCAAGATTTTGTAACTGATTTGGTGATACAATTGTTATATAGTTTGCATTGGGTTTATCAAGGAGAACCTTGTAAGATTTTAGTGGATGGTGGATTTAGTAAAAATGATATTTTTATGAATTGTTTGGCAATTGCTTTTCCTTCTTCAGAAATTTATGGTGCAGAAGTAGCACAAGCAAGTAGTTTGGGTGCTGCCTTGGCCATTCATGAGAGTTGGAATACGCAAGAGATACCAACCGATTTAATTCAATTGATTCGTTATTTAGGATGAAAGTAGCCCTTTTTGTGCCGTGTTATATTGATCAATTTTATCCCAATGTGGCCAAAGCTTCATTGGAATTGTTGCAAAAATTGGGTTGTGAGGTAGTAGTTCCAATGGGACAAACATGTTGCGGTCAACCCATGGCCAATTCAGGTTTTGCGCATATCACTACTCAATCAGATGCCCATTTTGAACAATTGTTTCAAGACGCTGAATATATTGTAGGTCCATCTGGAAGTTGTATCTTACATTTAAAAGAGCATCATCCAAATGCAAAAATTCGCTCTTCTGTATATGAGATTTGTGAATTTTTAGTGGATGTATTGAACGTACAATCTTTGACTAGTAAATTTCCTTATGTAGTAGGTTTACATCAAAGTTGTCATGGTCAGCGTGGTTTGGGGCTTTCCTCCATGTCCGAGCGAAATGAGCCTTATTATTCGAAAATCAACACTTTGTTGAATTTAGTGGAAGGCTTGACTATACAATTACCGGCAAAAGTGGACGAATGTTGTGGATTTGGTGGGACTTTTTGCGTAACAGAAGAGGCAGTTTCGGTGAAAATGGGTCAAGACCGAGTGCAAGAACACGAAGAAAATAATGTAGAGTATATTGTTGGTGCAGATTCTTCCTGTTTAATGCATTTGGAAGGAATTTTGAAAAGAAAGAGATCAAAAGTACAAGTAAAACACGTTGTAGAAATTCTAAATCATGCGTAGTCACTCAGTAGCAGCATCAGAATTTATTGAAGACAGAGAGCGTACCGACTGGCACAACGAGACTCTTTGGTGGGTGCGGGCTAAGCGTGATAAGGCCTCCAAAGCTATCCCAGAATGGGAAGATTTACGTGAACAAGCCTCGCAAATTAAAAATTATACACTCGATCATTTGGGAGAATTGTTGCTTCAGTTTGAACAAAATGCAATCCAAAATGGTATAAAAGTCCACTGGGCTGCGGATGCCAAAGAACATAATCAAATTGTTCACGCAATCATTGCTCAAAAAGGAGTCACTCAATTGGTGAAAAGTAAGTCGATGCTCACTGAAGAGTGTCATTTAAATGAATATTTAGCCGAGAAAGGGATTGATGTGGTGGATACCGATTTGGGGGAACGTATTGTGCAATTTCGAAAAGAAGCCCCAAGTCATATTGTATTACCTGCCATCCACTTAAAAAAAGAAGATGTCGGAGAAACCTTTCACGAGCATTTAGGTACACCAAAAGGAAATAAAGATCCCCAATTTTTGACAGAGGCAGCTCGACAACATTTGCGGGAAAAGTTTTTACAATCCAAAGTAGCCATTACAGGTGTAAATTTTGCAGTGGCTGAAACAGGTGAGTTTGTGGTATGTACTAATGAAGGCAATGCCGACATGGGTGCCCACTTGGCTGATGTTCATATTGCTTGTATGGGTTTGGAGAAAATCATTCCATACAGAAACGACCTTGGTGTATTTTTACGATTACTGGCACGATCGGCAACCGGACAATTAATTACGACCTATTCAAGTCATTTTAAAGCACCCAGAGCGGGTCAAGAAATGCACATTGTGTTGGTTGATAATGGACGGACACGACAATTAGCTCGTCCGGAATTTAGAAACTCGCTGAAATGCATCCGTTGTGCTGCTTGTTTTAATACCTGTCCAGTTTATCGACGTTCAGGTGGACATTCCTACCACCAAGCCGTAGCTGGACCTATCGGTTCAATTCTAGCACCCAATTTCGATATGAAAGCCAATGCGGATTTGCCTTTTGCGAGTACGCTGTGTGGTAGCTGCTCGAATGTTTGTCCGGTGAAAATAAACATCGATCAACAATTGTGGTTGTGGCGACAAGAAATCACCAAAGAAGGATTAGCACCAAAAGGAAAAGCAATAGGCATGAAAGGCATGGCCATCTTATTCGCTCATCCGAGAATGTATCAGTTTGCGGGTAAAATTGGTCGTTGGGTATTAAAAAACGTTCCATTTATTGCAAATAATAGATTAAATCCATGGTATTGGCAACGTGAAATGCCCGAAGCACCGAAGGAAAGTTTTCAAGAATGGTACAAAAAAAATGAATAGCAGAGAATCAATTTTATCGAAAATAAACGCTTTGGCACCAATAGGGGCAGAGCATCCTGGCGATTTTCAGGTAAATACATCTGAATTGGGTGACCATGTTGAAGAATTTCAAAATTCCCTAGCTGTTGTTGGTGCAATTAGTAAATTGGTATCAAATGAATCAATTGATGAAGCCATACAAGAAATTCATCCGGGTAAA
>JBEGQV010000046.1:0-4787 GCA_041180785.1 Bacteroidota bacterium
GAGCTGCCTCTGAATTAGGAATCCGAACGATTGCTGTTTACACCTTTGAGGATCGTTACTCGCTTCATCGATACAAAGCGGATGAGGCGTATCAGATTGGTAAAGATGATGAACCGTTAAAGCCTTATTTAGATGTTGAAGGGTTAATTTCTTTGTGTAAATCGAAGAACATTCAAGCAATTCATCCTGGATATGGATTTTTATCTGAAAATGTAAACTTGGCAAGAAGATGTAGGGAAGAGGGAATTGTTTTTGTGGGGCCTTCACCAGAGGCGATGAATGCTTTAGGAGATAAAGTAGCAGCCAAAGAAGCAGCTTACAAGGCACAAGTGCCGATGATAGAAGATTCGAAAGGAGATCTGAGTCAATACGAAACAGCCTTATCTGAAGCTCGTCGAATTGGTTTTCCTGTAATGGTTAAAGCTGCTGCAGGTGGGGGAGGACGAGGTATGCGTGTTGTTCGCACTGAAGAAGAATTAGAAAAATCATACACAGAAGCAAAGAATGAGGCGAAAAATGCTTTTGGAGATGAAACAATCTTCATCGAAAAATTCATTGATCAGCCAAAACATATTGAAGTTCAGTTATTGGGCGACCAACATGGAAATTTAGTGCATTTGTATGAACGCGATTGTTCCGTACAAAGACGTTTTCAAAAAGTGGTTGAAGTGGCACCTTCTTTTGGTTTAAAAGAAGAAACCAAGCAAAAATTATATCAGTATGCATTGGCCATTGGAAAAGCGGTAAATTATTACAATGCAGGTACTGTGGAATTTTTGGTTGATCGGGATGAGAACATTTTCTTCATCGAAGTGAATCCTCGTATACAGGTTGAGCATACGATAACGGAAGAGGTAACAGGAATTGACATCGTCAGAACACAAATTTTAATTGCTCAAAATTATCAATTATCTGATCCAGGGATATTTATTCATTCACAAGAAGAGATTCCATTGAAAGGTTATGCGATTCAATGTCGAATTACTACTGAAGATCCTGCAAATGGATTTAAGCCAGATTTTGGTACGATCATCGCCTATCGAAATGCAGCTGGATTTGGAATTCGATTGGATGAGGGTTCCTCTTATCCAGGAGTAAAGATTTCTCCGTATTTTGACTCCATGTTAGTGAAAGTTTCTGCTAAAGGTAGAACCTTGAGAGGGGCTGCAGAACGATTGAATCGTGCGCTCACGGAGTTTCGTATTCGTGGGGTTAAGACCAATATTCCTTTTTTACGAAATGTTATCCAACACCCCATTTTCCAGGATGGAAAATGTACGGTTCAATTTATCGATACACATCAAGAGTTATTTAAGTTTACGCCAACTCGCGACCGTTCCACCAAGGCATTGCGTTATTTGGGAGAGGTGATTGTAAATGGAAATCCTGATGTAAAAGTAAAACCTACGGCTCCCTTCAGGCATCCAATCATTCCTTCTTCGGGGATTGTTACTGAAATACCAAAAGGATACAAGCAATTATTAGAAGAATTGGGTCCGGATCAATTGGCGAAACAAATTCGTGATCAAAAGCATGTATTATTTACAGATACTACCTTCAGAGATGGACATCAGTCGCTATTAGCCACACGTGTTCGTTCTCAGGATATGTTGGCAGTAGCTTCGGATTTTGCCAAATCTTTTCCACAGTTATTTTCTATGGAAGTTTGGGGAGGTGCAACCTTTGATGTTGCGATGCGTTTCTTGCACGAATCACCATGGAAGCGATTGCGCGATTTTAGAGAAGCCATGCCAAACATGCTGCTTCAAATGTTATTTAGAGGTTCAAATGCTGTAGGTTATTCGGCCTATCCGGATAACTTAATAGAGAAATTTGTTGAGAAATCGGCAGAAGCTGGAATTGATGTCTTCAGAATTTTTGATTCCTTGAACTGGGTAGAGGCCATGAAAGTTTCAATTCGCGCGGTTCGTGAACGAACAAATTCAATCGCTGAAGCTGCGATTTGTTACACGGGAGATGTATTTACGAACGAAAAATATAATTTACAGTACTACTTAGATCTTGCTAAGCAATTAGAAGATGAGGGTGCTCACATGTTGGCCATTAAAGACATGGCAGGCTTGCTTAGACCTTTTCAAGCAGAGAAATTAGTTGCTGAATTAAAGAAATCCATTGATATTCCTATCCATTTGCATACGCACGATACAGCATCTATTCAATCTGCTACTTATTTAAAAGCAATTGAAGCTGGAGTGGATGTGGTTGATGGCGCATTGGCTGCAATGTCAGGTTTAACTTCACAACCGAATTTAAACTCCTTGGTTGCTATGATGAAAGGTCAAGAAGGAGCTTGTGATATCGATTTGGATAAGTTAAATGAGCATTCAAACTATTGGGAAGCCGTTCGAAATTGGTATTTCCCGTTTGAGTCGGAATTGAAAGCTGGAACGGCAGAGGTATATGAAAATGAGATTCCAGGTGGACAATATACTAACCTAAGAGGTCAAGCTATTGCCCTTGGTGTTGGTGATAAGTTTGAATTGTTGAAAGATAACTATTCGGAAGCGAATAAACTTTTTGGGGATATTGTGAAGGTGACACCATCCTCTAAGGTGGTGGGGGATATGGCCATCTTTATGACGGCCAACAGCCTGACGGCTGAGGATGTCTATGCCAAAGGGTCTTCTCTATCCTTCCCTGAATCGGTGAAAGATTTCTTTAAAGGAGGGTTGGGGCAACCTTACCAAGGATTCCCTAAACAATTACAAGAAATTGTACTAAAAGGAGAAACGCCATTGGAAGGTCGACCAAACAATTCCCTAAAGCCAATTGATTTTGATGTGGATTTTGCAGCTTTTAAAGCAAAGTTTCCAGAGGCTGAAGATGGATTTTTTGATTATCTGTCGTACAAAATGTATCCAAAAGTGTACGAAGATTATTACAAAAATCAACAATTGTATGGTGATTTAAGCTCTGTACCTACTCCAGCCTTTTTCTATGGCTTGAAGCAAGATGAGGAAATCATGATTACGATTGAAGAGGGAAAGACGATTATTGTGAAGTACTTGTACATGTCGGAGCCAGATGAGTCAGGTTTGCGAAATGTAACTTTCGAACTGAATGGTCAAGCGCGACGCATTAAAGTATTGGATAAAACCATTAAAATTGAGCGACCGCAGCACCAAAAAGCAACTAAAAAAGGGGATATTGGTGCACCATTACAAGGACGTTTGAGTCGAATTTTAGTGAAACCAGGTGATGAAGTAAAGAAAAACGCTCCTTTGTACGTTATTGAGGCCATGAAAATGGAATCGATTGTTTCCGCACCGTTTGAAGGTATTGTGGGTAATGTGGTTTTGAATGAAGGAACGGTGGTTGAGCAAGAAGATTTGGTATTAACCTTGGAAGAAGCAAAATTGCCTGAGCCCAATAAAGAAGAATATTTATTTGTGTATGGTACCTTGAGAAGGGATTGTGGAAATGACCTACATCGTTTAATTGCTCGTAATTCAGATTATGTGGGTATGGCAACTTTTCAAGGAAAAATGTATCAGGTAGCCGAGTATCCAGGTATTGTTCCTTCTTCAGATGCAAAAGATCAGGTGGTGGGAGAGTTGTATTTGTTGTCGAATACGATTAAATTGTTAAATGTTTTAGATGAATACGAAGAATTTGATCCGGAAAATGCAGAAAATAGTTTGTTTGTTCGAACCGAAGTTCAAGTAACTTGTGGGGGTGAAAATAAAACAGCTTATGCGTATTTGTATAATCGTGCAACGGATTCATCTACTAAGATTTTATCAGGAGATTATTTGAAAAAATAAGGATGAAAAACGCTTTACTTTTTTGTTTGATGATTTTGGGCATTCAATTGAATGCCCAAAGTAGTTTAAGAAGGGCTCATGCTCATAATGATTATGAACATCAAAAACCATTTTATGAAGCCTTTAATCTGGGATTTGGATCGATTGAAGCAGACGTGTTTGCCATCAAAGGTGAATTGTATGTGGCCCATGAGATTGGACATACCACTGCCAATAGAACTTTGAAGTCCTTGTATTTGGACCCCATTGAACAAGTTTTAAAGAACGATAAGCAAGGCAATTTCCATTTGTTTTTGATTGATTCGAAAACCCCAGCTGATTCTACCATGCCACTTTTAGTAAAGGCGCTGGCGCCTTTAGCTAAATTGATTCAAGAAAAAAATATAAAAATTGTTGTGTCAGGCAATCGTCCAGAACCAAAGGACTATGTCAAATTTCCGAATTGGATCACTTTTGATGGGAGGAAAGATGAATCAGTACCTGCTTTTGCAAAAGATCGTGTGTATTTGGTTTCCGAATCGTTTTTAAAATTTGGATTGTGGGATGGAAAAAGTCCGATGAAACCAGAAATGAAGGAAAAATTACAAGCATTTATACAAGATGTTCACAAAAATGGCAAGAAATTAAGGCTTTGGGCTACTCCCGATACTTTGTTTGCCTATCAAACTCTCTTATCTTTAGGGCTAGATTATATTGGGACAGATCACTTAAGTGCTTTGGCTGATTTTTTAAAAACCTATTAACAATGAACAGAAGACACTTTATTCAAAGTTCTGCAGGACTTGCAGGACTTGCCATATTGCCTAATTGGGGGAATAGTTCTATCAAATTAGGATATTCATCGATCACTTGGGGTGGAAAAGATTTACAGGCCATTCAAGAAATAGCATCCTTAGGATTTAAAGGTATTCAATTAAGAGCCAATACCTATCCTATTTATAAAGATAAACCTCAAGAATTAAAAGCAGCCTTGGATCAAGCCGGATTAACATTAGCCATGTT
>JBEGQV010000047.1:0-3331 GCA_041180785.1 Bacteroidota bacterium
TTGCTCCGAATTCAGTAAAAGGAAATCCAAAGGCAAGAACAGAATGGGCCATTCAGCAATTGAAATATGCAGCAAAAGCTTCACAAAACTTAGGCTTAGATGCCCATGCGACTTTTTCAGGAGCATTGATGTGGCATACGGTTTATCCATGGCCTCAGCGTCCTGCGGGATTAGTTGAGCAAGGATTTGCTGAATTAGCAAAAAGATGGTTACCAATCTTAAATTACTTCGATGAGTGCGGTATAGATGTTTGTTATGAAATCCACCCTGGAGAAGATTTACATGACGGTGTAACTTTTGAAATGTTTTTAGACCACGTAAAAGGTCACAAAAGAGCAAATCTTCTATACGATCCATCACACTTTGTTTTACAAGCAATGGATTATTTGCAATACATTGATTTCTACCATGAACGTATCAAAATGTTCCACGTAAAAGATGCAGAGTTTAATCCAACCGGTAAACAAGGTGTATATGGTGGATATCAGTCCTGGGTAAATCGTGCGGGTCGTTTCCGTTCTTTGGGAGATGGCCAAGTTGATTTCAAAAGCATTTTCTCTAAATTAACTCAATACGGTTACAAAGGTTGGGCTGTATTAGAATGGGAATGCTGCATCAAAGACCCTGTACAAGGTGCAACCGAAGGAGCTCCATTTATTGCAAGCCATATTATCAAAGCAACTGAAAAAGTATTTGATGATTTCGCAGGTGGCGGTCCGGATGTTGAATTGAATAAACGAATTTTAGGAATATAATTTAAATAGCCCCGAATAAAATTCGGGGCTATTTAAATTTGAACCCCTGTAGGGGGTTTAGTGCCAAGTCCGAAGGACTTGAATTTTAGGTTGCCCCCAGTGAAACTGGCGGAATAAAAATCCCATGAAATATATTTTAGATAAATTATTTTCCAAGTTAGATTGCACACAAGATGAATTTCAAATGGCAGAATATGAAAATTGCCGATTTGAAAATTGCAATTTCCATGAAGCAAATCTAAGTGGTTCAAAATTTATAAAATGTCAATTCATTGAATGTAATTTAAGTTTAATAAAAGTTAAAAACACTGCATTTCAAGATGTTTATTTCGAAAAATGTAAAATGTTAGGGATTTTATTTGAAACCTGTAATCCATTTGGTATACAAATAGGATTTTCAAATTGTATATTAAACAATTCTTCATTTTTTAAATTAAAAATCAACAAAACCAAATTCTTTAAATGCGAATTAAAGGATGTTGATTTTTCACAATGTGAGTTAATCCAAGCCAATTTTGAGGAAAGTAATCTATTAGATGCAAAATTTGATGCTACAAATTTAGAAAAGTCAAATTTTGAAACCGCTTACAATTTCAGTATTGACCCTTCCAAAAACAAGTTAAAAAATGCAGTTTTCTCAAAAGATCATTTAGAGGGGCTTTTGCATTTTATAAATATTCAGATAAAATAAAATTAAAAACAATCGTTATTTACCCAGGGTTTCACCCTGGGCTATTTTAAATTGAACCCCTGCGGGGTTCGTTAAAGACCTTTTTTATTTACTCAGTGTTTTACCCTGGGCTATTTTAAATTGAACCCCTGCGGGGTTCGTTGCCTAGTCCGAGGGACAAGAATTTCAAGTAACCGCCAGTGAAACTGGCGGAAATAACCACTAAACCTTAAAATATGTCTTATCACCAAATCCTTTACCAAATTGTATTTAGTACAAAATACAGAGAACCTGTATTAGAAAAATCAGGTAGAATTGAACTTTTTAACTTTATAGGAGGTATACTAAAACACAAAAAATGCAAATTATATTGTATCAATGGTGTAGAAGATCACATACATATTCTTACAAGTGTAAATCCCAAAATTGCACTTTCCAATTTGATCAAAGATCTTAAAATATCTAGCAATAAATTTATCAAAGAAAAAAATATTTTTCCAAGTTTCAACAATTGGCAAAAAGGTTATGGAGCATTTACCTATCATACCAATGCTAAGAAAAAATTAATCACCTATATTAAAAACCAAGAGATTCATCATCAAACAGAAAATTCACGTGCTGAAATAATACGAATGTTAATTGAACATCAAATTGATTTTGATGAAAAAATCTTTGAATAAATAGTACCCCGAATTTCATTCGGGGCAATTTAAAATTAAACCCCTGCGGGGTTAGGTGACAAGTCCGAAGGACTTGAATTTCAAGTAACCGCCAGTGAAACTGGCGGCACCGAAAACTTAAAAACAAAAAATGCTGAAGCAAACAACACAACATTCTTCACAATATATTGACCTACTAAAGTCAAACTAAAAAAACTTGTCCAAGTTGCATTTGGCAACAAGACAATGGGCATAAAGGTTGTGATTAAATGAAAAATCAACACATAAAATGACAATTTAGTGAAAGCAGGAATAAGCCATGAAAGTCCTAAAAGACATTCAAATACTCCCAAACTGATCACAAATTGAGAGGAGCTCATCACTCCCAATAAGGTTACATTGAACAAATCTGTCACTAATCCTTCCGCAGGAGAAGTCCCCACAATCTTCAATAAACCAAACCAAGCATATACCAAGGCAATCATAACTCGATTTACCCATGAAGCCGTTTCCAGCATTTTCAAATAATCTTTTCTAAGAGTTACCATTTTCAATTTTCTTACTTCTAACTTCTAACTTATCAGTTCGATCCATCTAACTTCGCTCGAGTTACCGAATAACTACCAATTGACTTCCCATGTTCTCTACCCATACTGCAATCAGCACGGAAATGTATTAAACCATAAACACGAGAATCCGAAGCATCTTGCGCATAATTATTAAACAAATCTGCTTTTTCAGGGAAAAAATAATTCATGACAGTTGCCCCAGCAAAAGAAAAAGTAGAGTGCCCAGAAGTATAACTTGGAAAATTAGGTAAACCGACTGAAGTTTTTAAACCGTATTGTTGTGGGCGTGGACTGTAATAAAAATATTTTGTTTCCCAACATCCAATTCCAGCATCCATCAAGGCAGTTCCAATATAGGCAAATAGTCGTGCCATTTTTATTTCCGAAAATTTGGCAGCTAATGCTTCATTGGCGGCAATTCGGTGCCAGTGTCCTGGAGGCGTGTAAGATCCTGGTCCATCAGCCCAATAATTAGCAATTCGTGCTTGCTCACGCGTTTGATTTTTTTGAATTGCTTGAAGCTCCTCTAAATCTTTTTGAAATTCTGCTAACCTTCCACATAAGGTTTCACTGGTCGAATTTTCTCCAAGGTAACTCGATCAAAATTCCAAGTTTTTACTGCTCCATAATTTGGTAACATCGGAGGACGAGCTGGAGCTTCTTGAGAAGTCCATGGAT
>JBEGQV010000048.1:0-10000 GCA_041180785.1 Bacteroidota bacterium
GATACTAACAGGTGATTAAAGAAATCACACCTATCGACTCTGCATGTCGACGCCCAGATGCCCTCCTCGGCAGAGTTTGGAAGAGGCTGAACGATGGCTATTGGTTAATCTTCCTGATTAAGCAGCCATGGCATACGAAGTATTGCCAGCTATGTTTCGAAGGTTTTTTCAACAGGAAATACCTACAACTCCCGACGTGCTTACCATCAACCGTTTAAGCTGTCAAAACCGGTCGACCCCTTTTTTTGTTTTTTGTTATGTGTTATGAGTTATGGGTTATGGGTTATGAGTTATGAGATACAACTTCATATTCTAAAAACAAATAATTCAAATCAAATCAAATCAAATCAAATCAAATCAAATCAAATCAAATAATTCATAACAACTACAAAATTATATAAATATTTAACAAAACCCATAACCCATACCTCATAACCCATAACCCATAACCCATAATTCATAACCCATAATTCATATCGGTAACTTCGTTGAATTCTTCACCTCATGCATCACAAATAAACTATTGATGTGAGCTACCATGGGAAGTGCCGATAACTTGTCCTGGTAGAATTTGTTGTACGTTTCAACATCAGCACATACAACATTTAAAATGTAATCAAAGTTCCCGGAGACTAAATGACAAGCAGTAACTTCTGGGAATTCTTGCACCGAATGCTCAAATTCTGTGAAATTTGCCCGATTTTGCTTTTCCAAAGTCACCTGACAATGCACCAACAAGCCTAAATTTAACTTCCTCCTGTTCAACAAAGCTACCTGCTTGATGATATATCCTTCTTCATCTAAGTGTTTGACGCGCTCATGCGTGGGACTTATCGATAGGTTTACCCGCTCCGCTAATTCCTTAATCGTGATTTGGCTATTTTCTTGAAGAATTTTCAATATTTTAATATCCAGTGGGTCTAAAAGCTGTTTCATTACTCAAAATATTTTTTGGTAAATAGGAAATTAATTACTTGTTAACAGAAAAATTTTCTACAATTAACAATATTACAGAAAAAAATACTTATTTATGGCTTAAATGCAAAATATTTTAATGGTGTTTGTACCTTTGTGTAGTATTATACTTCATCAATGGTAACGACCACTGGATATTTCCGGTGGTCGTTCTTCTTTTATTGACCTTTTCTCTTTTTTGTTATGATTATAGGTACACCAAAAGAAACTAAAAATCAAGAATTTCGCGTGGGACTCACCCCAGCGGGAGTGTATTCACTCGTTCAAGCCGGTCACACGGTTTACATAGAAACCCATGCGGGTGTGGGTTCTGGATTTTCAAATGAACAATATCAACAAGCAGGTGCACGCATTTTAGCAACCCCTCAGGAGGTTTACAGCAAATCCGATATGATTGTCAAGGTGAAAGAGCCGCTTGCAGCAGAATATTCCTTGATCAAAGAAAATCAAATTGTTTTCACCTATTTCCATTTTGCGGCTTCTAAATCGTTAATGGATGCCATGATTGCTTCGAAAGGGATTTGCATTGCTTACGAGACAGTTGAGGCAGAAGACAAAAGCTTACCGCTTTTGACGCCGATGTCGGAGGTTGCCGGACGAATGGCGGTGCAAGTAGGGGCCTATTATTTAGGAAAATCACAGGGCGGAAAAGGAAAGATGCTTGGTGGTGTTCCTGGAGTGAAACCTGCTAATGTGTTGATTTTAGGTGGTGGAGTGGTAGGTACACAAGCAGCTAAAATGGCAGCTGGACTAGGTGCCAACGTGACCATCATGGATACCAATTTAAATCGTTTACGTTATTTAGAAGATACCTTGCCACCCAATGTAGATACGCAGTATTCTACACCTTACGCCATTCAAGAGCATTTACCCAAAGTAGATTTACTTATTGGCGCAGTGCTTTTGCATGGGGCTAAGGCTCCTCATTTGATCAAGAAAGAAGATTTGGTGAAGATGGAAATAGGAACTGTTTTAGTGGATGTGGCGGTTGATCAGGGAGGATGTATTGAAACCTGTCATCCAACCACGCATGAAAATCCCGTTTTTGAAATAGAGGGTATCCTGCATTATTGCGTGGCCAATATGCCTGGTGCGGTGCCACAAACTTCTACACTTGCTTTAACACAGGCTACCTTGCCTTATGTGCAATTACTTGCCAATTTAGGCTGGGAAGAGGCCTGTAAACGAAACAATTCACTCTACAAAGGCCTGTGCATTTCGAAGGGTGAATTGTTAGATGATCGTTTAAAGGGTTAGGGATTGTCGATAGGGGTTACTTCCAGAAAGTTTCCCCTATTATTTTTCTTAATTCAATTTCTTGTTTCTTGGCTTGGTAATTAAATTGTACCAAAGACAATTGAGCTTCTTCCACCAAATTTTCTGCTTGGTCTAATTCGATTTTTTTAATCAATCCTTGTGTGTATCGATCCGATGCCAACTTTAAAGCATATTGTGCTTGTTGAACAGCTTTCTCTTGAGCATCAATGCGTTGCATCATGGTCACAAGTGTATTTCTAGCACTGCGCTCCGCATAACTTAACTTTTTCTCTGTATCCGTTTTTAGATATTGGATGCGTTCTTCATTTAACTTAGCAATTTGGGTTTGCATATCTGTACGCTTTCCAGAATAAATAGGGATGTTTAATTTGATTCCCAACACGGAGTTCAAACGAAAATCATCTGAAAAATTAGGCGTTTCTCCATTTAAGCGGGGCACATATCCATTTCTAACACCAAGTGAAGCCACACCTGAGATGGATGGTAAATTTCCACCTTTTGATAGTTCAGTCTCTTTTTTTGCTAAGATCTCTTGGGCAGAAAATGATTGCATGTCGAGGTTGTTACTCAAGGATTGCTCTTGTATGTATTTTTTATCAGGAGCGATGGATTGGTCTTTCAAAAGTCCACTAGCATCTTTCCCATAAAGCGTACTGAGGTAATCCAGTAAATCAAACAATTGTCCTTCAATTTCAGCAATTTTTACAGCATGATTTTGATTTCTAACCTGCTGAGCAATTTTCTCATATTCCAAATTGGTACCAGACATCACTTGTTTGTTGATGATATCTAATTGTTCTTCTAAGCGTTTTTGCTGATTCTTTTGAACCGCTAAGCTTTTGCTCAATAATTGATATTGATAGTACAATTGAGTGATTTGATAAGCCAAATTAGCTTCTTGGGTCTCAATTTGAGCTTTAGTAACTGCATTTTCCAAACGGGTTTTTTCTATGGCTAGGGCATTTTTTCCCCAATCATAAATCACATGGTTGGCAGAAAAACCAGTTGTGTAATTCATGTTAGGCTGAAACTGTAAACTCATGCCATTGAAATTGGCTTTCGCCACTGGATCTATGCGAGTTACTCCTAAATCGGCTCCTATAATTGGTTTCCCAAGCGATTCTTGAATTTGGGTTTTGACTTCACCTATTTTTAAAAGTGATTGTTGGCTTTTCAAGGCAGAGGAATTCGATAGAATTCCATTGATTAAGGTGTTCAAATCAGCATGCTGTGCCTTTCCCGAAAAAGAAAATACAATGATGCTAGAAAGAATGATAAGTTTTTTCATATTAATGCGCTTCTTCTGCTGCTTTATTTAATTTGTTTATTTCTGCTTTACTTCTCTTCGGGGTTCTTAATAAAAAGATGAAAGGGAAGATGCAGATGAAAATGATGGATACTAATCGGAAAGTGTCTAAATAAGCCAAATAATAGGCTTGTTTGGTGACAATCAAATCGATATTTTTATATGCAATTTGCGTGGCCTGAAAAGCGTCTCCAGTTTTCTGTTGGATCATGGAGGCAATGCCCTGAAAACGTTGCTGAAAGGCTGGATTTTCAGGTGTAATATTTGCCAATAAATCGGAACGATGTTGGGCCGCTCTTGAGGTAGCGTAATTATTGGCCACTGCAATTCCAAAGGCTCCACCTAGTTGTCGGATCATGTTGGAAATAGAAATACCTGCAGGGAAATCTTTTGGTTCTAAGCCGGCCACGGCTTGATTGATTAACGGCATTTGCAACATAGATACTCCCACCACACGCAACATTTGCATGGGGAAAAATTCCCATTTGCCCATGTCTGCCGTTGAACTGCCCCCAATGAAACCAAAAACTACATAAATACAGATACCAGCCACCATAAACGGAATGGGTTTCCCGCCCGTTGATAAATACTTGCCAATAATAGGGAAGAGGAATACCCCTAAAAAGGTAGGTAGCATCAAGGACCAACCTGTTTCGGTCGGTGTCAATCCGTTAATGCGTTGAACCATTAAAGGATAAACAAACACGGAAGTAAAGAGTCCAAATCCGCCGACAACGGTAAATATGGAACTCATGGCAAAGGTTTTGTTATTAAAAACATTCAAATTAACTACAGGATGTTCAGTAGTCTTTTCTCTCCAAATAAATCCAATGAGTCCTAAAAATGTGGTAATGGTCAAAATGCTAATTGTTCTCGACTCAAACCAGCCTTCACCTTCTCCTTTTTCTAATATGTATTGAATAGAGCCAACAAATAGCATTAACAACAAAATTCCCGCGTAATCTATTTTGATTTTATCCTTATGCGTTCCTTCGCCAGGTTTTCGTTCGATGAAGACGATGGTTAAAACGGTAGCTAACACACAAATAGGAATGTTGACAAAGAAAATGTCCGACCATTTTAAGTTATCTACAATCCAACCACCTAAAACGGGCCCCAAAGATGGTCCCATGACAATTCCCATGGCAAAAAAGCCTGATGCCAAGGGTCTTTCTTCTGGTTCGAAGGCGTCAAATAAAATAGCTTGAGAGGTTGATAGGAGGGCTCCTCCACCAATTCCTTGTACAAATCGCCACAGAACAAGTTCCCATAGGGTGTCACTCATTCCGCAGAAATACGACGCAATACCAAATATGATGATCGAGGTGGTATAATAGTTCTTACGACCAAAATATTCTCCTAAAAAGCCCGTCATGGGGATGATGATTACATTGGCAATCGCATAACTGGTGATTACCCAGGCAATGTCCTCAATCGTCGCACCTAATGAACCAGATATCTGATTCAAGGCCACATTGACAATTGTGGTATCCAACAATTCCATGATGGCGGCTGTAATCGTTGTTAAGACAATGATTACTTTCGCAAATCCTTGTGGTTTTGCCATGTTATTTTACAGGAATTGAAACTTCTAATGATAAACCTGCTCTCAAAATGGATTTAACTTTCGATAAATCTTTGATGGCAATTTTTACAGGTACGCGTTGGGCTACTTTGACAAAATTTCCAGAGGCATTGTCGGGAGGTAACAAGGAAGCCTTCGCACCTGTTGATTCAGAAATAGAAATAATCGTGCCTTCAATTTTATCATTTGGATAGGCATCAAGTACAATTTCGGCAGGTTGACCCACTTGTAATTTTCCCACTTGAGTTTCTTTAAAATTGGCTACTACCCAGTATTGTGAATCATCCACGATGGTCATTAAGGGTTGAGAAACTTGGATAAATTGTCCAGGTTCTACGGATTTCTTTCCGATTTTACCATTTTCTGGCGCCAACACGACAAAGTAACTTAACTTCAATTCCTGTTGTCTTACTTTGATTTCTTTTAATTTCAAAGCATTTTCAGCCTTTCTTAATAATGCAGTTAAAATGGCTTTCTTCGATTCAGTACTTACATATTCTGCTTTTGCACCCGTTAATTTTACATCAGCCAAGTCTTTTTGGTCTTTAATCTCTAATAATTGCTGGTGTGTAATCGCCTTGTTTTTTTCTAAGCTAGCATAAGTTGCTAAATCGCGTTCAAATTTAGAAGCACCCACTTGTGCCGCTGTTACTTGCGATTTTTGAGCGATCAAACCTTTTTCTAAATTTGATAAATTGGCTTTTGCATTTTCAATTTCAATTTTAGCCTGTTCCACATCTGCTTTCATTTCTTCCAAAACCAATTGAGCCTCTGCATCATCAATCACTAAAAGGGTATCGCCTTTTTTTACTTCTTCAAAGTCATTAAGATGAACCGATTTGACATAACCAGCAGCTCTGCTCAAAACGGGCACAAAATAGGTTTCTACCTGTGCATTGTCCGTATCTTCGTGGGTGCTCACATAACGGTATTTATTGAAACCGTAGATGGCTGCAACTAATAGGACTACTCCAAGAATGATTTTGGGTAAATTACTTTTGGCTTTTTCTGATTTTGACATAGAGATTTATTTTTTGACAAAATAACAAAGGTTTTTAAAGATTGTCAAGTTAGTTGACTAAAATTTATTTTTTTTCATTAATTTTGTACAAAAAATAGATTTTTTTGAAAAACATTGATTCAAAACACATCCTGGCTCGACTATTAGTTCGATCATATCGATTCATCAAACACCTAAATGCTGAATATTTGAGGTCGAAAGGGTATGAGCATATCAAGATTGGCCATGTAATGGTCATGATGAATTTGAAGGAGGAACCAACTTCTGTTTCAGAAGTAGTAAAGTGCTTAGAGATGTCGAAGCAGGCGGTAAGTGTTTTAATCAAAGAATTAACGACTCGAAATTTTATTGAAACAAGTAAACATCCAACAGATTCAAGAGTTATTTTGATTGCTAAAACGCAAGAAGGGGAAAAGTTTTTGGAAGTTTTAAAAGAATCGCGTAAAAAATTGGACGAAGAAGTGGGAGATATTTTAGGAGAGGAGCGTTTGGGAGATTTAAAAGATTTGCTCGTAGATTTAGTGGATAATTTTGAAAAACGCTGGGGTAAATTAAACGATTCTATCTCAAATACTAAGCTTTAAGATAAAATTGTTCATTGAAGTTTACCAAAAATAATTCATGGGTAGCTCGTGTAATGGCTGTATAGACCCAGCGGATAAATTCTGTATCGATTTGTTCTTCCTTCAAAAATCCCTGATCCACAAAAACTGCTGGCCATTGTCCACCTTGCGATTTATGACATGTCAATGCATATGCAAATTTTACTTGCAAGGCATTTAAATACGGATCTTTCCGAATGGCCTCGTTTCTTTCTTTCTTTTTACCGATGTGTGCGTAATCTTCGCACACAGAATCATATAATTTTTTCGATTGTTCTTTGCTCAAGGAGCTTTCTGGAGAATAGAGGGTATCTAACAATATTTTTGCCTCCACTTCCGGGTGTTCATCATAATCTAACAAGCGCAAGGCAACACTTAAAAATCGGAAGCCATGCATTTCTTCTTCCCGTTTAATTTTTAAGATCTCAACAAAATCGCCATTGGCCAAAAATCCAGCAGGGGAGTCTTCATCTAGCCAAAAGTAATTATTACGAACAATCATCAATAAATCACCCGATGAAATTTCATCTTCTTGATACAAAATTTGTTGACGGATGTATCGATTGTACATCACCGCATTTTTGTTGGACCGCGTCAACACAATGGTGTTTTCTTTACCAAATTTTCGATACGCGTAATTCATCCCATCTTCCATTTTTTCCCCATTCATCTTAAAGAAATCTTTAAATGCTTTGGTGTTAAATTGAATGTTAGTTGAAGTTGAACCTAATAAATTGCGCAATTGGGTGGCATTATAGAGTATACCCGAATGCATTTCTTGTCGCATGACGTCAATTAACTCATGCTCCTCAACCTCCATGTGAAAGTTGGATTTGATGTACTCTCTCGAAAGGGCAGGAGACAAATTGGTACCTACCGGTGGTAATTGTGCTGTATCACCTACAAAGATGATTTTATTGCCGTTGTGTCCGTTTTCAGGATTGGTAAACACATATTCAATTAAATCGGTCAATAAACTATTACTTCCAAATTCTGCCACATCACTGATCATGGATGATTCATCAACAATGTAAATCGTATTTGTGGCATAATTATTCATCCGCTGAAAGGCTAAATTGCCCGTATGTGCGTTGCTGACTTGTCGATATATTTTTTTGTGAATCGTACTGGCTTTTTTCTTGGCATAATTGGCCATTACTTTAGCAGCTCGACCCGTAGGAGCAATCAATTGTGAACGATAGCCAAATTGGGAAAGAATTTTTATTAAAGTGGAAATAACGGTTGTTTTACCCGTGCCCGCATAACCTTTGATGATAAAGGTAAGAGCCGCCCATTCATCTTTATTTTGAATAAAATCACCTAATTTTTGAAACAATACCCGCTGTGAAGGTGTAGGTTCAAAAGGAAATTTTTGATGCAATAAAAAAGTGGGACTTTTCTCCGAGCTCATATTTCCCCTAATTTACAAAATGCAATCAGCAAGCAAAAGGGAATTTTCAAAACTGAGTTCACGAAATACATTAATTAGGCAAATTCGCTCATATTGATGGATTTCGTCTGTAAAAATATCAAGTTCTTGAATTTTATGTTCATCCAATAATCGTGCTCTAGTCGTTCCTGCAAGCATTGGACTTTTTGGTGTATACCATTGTCCATTTTTTAAAAAAGCCAAATTGGCTATCGAGCAATCTTGTATTTTGTTATTGGAAAAATAAATGATTTCATCCGATTGATGAAGTTTTTTTTGCGCTGCAAAAAAATCACGATCTGCCCATTTGTACGGATATTCATATTCCCCTGCATCTACCAACTGGAAGGTTTGAATGTGTTGTTCCTTATAAGGTAAAATTTCAAAATGTTTGATTTCTTCCTCATAAAGCAATCTCCCGCGATAAATACCTGAAGTGGGTAAGGCCTGTGTTTTAATAAAATCTTCTATGGAAAAACTGTTCTCCAATTGATACAAATCCAATAAACTACGATTTACCCGAGCTTGATGGTAGGCAAGGTGAGCTATTTTTCCGTTTTCTATTTTAAAGGTTTCTAATAAATCAAACATCAAAAGGGTAAATAGATTTTATCAATTAATTCTTGGTATTCGCTCTTTGCATCTGAAAAGATAGTGATGCCTCCTCCACTTTTGAAATACAATTGGTTGTCTCTTTGTTCAATAAACCGAATCATCACGGCACTGTCCAGGTTCTTCCCATCAAATGTACCCATAATTCCGGTATAAAATCCCCTTTCATATCCTTCAATCGATTCAATTAAATCGCAAGTCGATTGCTTCGGTGCACCTGTAATGGATCCTGCTGGTAATAGTTCTCGTAATATACTCCCAATTTTATTGGTAAATTGAGGAAGAATCTTGCCGGAAATTTTCGAAGACATTTGCCATAAATCACCTGCATGTGTTTGGACTTTTTCGACATATTTGTATTCCTCTACTTGAATCGGAAAAGCCACTTTGCTTAAATCATTTCGGATTAAATCAACGATGGTAGCATGTTCTGCATTTTCTTTTGGGTTTGTCAAAAGTTGTGATTTTGCAAGTTCGTTATCATCTTTTCGCGTTCCTTTCATGGGAAAGGAATAGATGACGTTATCAATAAGTTGAATGAACGTTTCTGGAGAGAAGACAACAAAATGATCTTTCAGAAAATATTTATATTTTGCTTGAGCCCTTTTGTAAATATCCTCTAAACCTAAGTTAGTTTCAATTTCTGTTTCTTGTGTTAAATTCAGCAAAAAGGATTTTCCTGCTCGAAGTCCAACTTGTACTTGATTAAATTTCTCTTGATACGTTTCAAATGAGACGACCTTTTTTCTCAAAAAATAATTGGCATCATCCTGATGATTTTTGACAGTTTGGATCCCAATCTCAGCAAAAGCAGTAGTTTCGATAATTGCTGCGTTTTCCCCTTTGTAATCAATAATAAATGAAAATTCTTGCCCTTTTTGACTCATTTCATCCATCACTGGGACTAAATTTTCAAAGGGCAAGAATTCCATTAATGATTTCTTAAACGTATTGCTTTCCTAATGCTAAAACTTTCGACAATCCAGCTGGATTTTGACCACCCGCAGTTGCTAGGAATGGTTGTCCACCACCGCCGCCTTGAACTTCTTTTGCTAATTCACGAATGATTTGTCCGGCATTTAATCCTTTGGATTCTACCAATGATTTTGAAATGGCAAGCGCTAAACTTGCTTTGCCATCTATTTCTGCCACTAATAAGCAAAACATGTTTTCTTGTGCGGTTTGAATGTCA
>JBEGQV010000049.1:0-4094 GCA_041180785.1 Bacteroidota bacterium
CTAACCTTTTTAAATTTTTAACATCATGGCAGGAGTAAATAAAGTTATTTTATTAGGAAACCTTGGTCAAGATCCAGAAATTAGATTTTTACCAAGTGGAACAAAAGTTGCAAATATTTCAATTGCAACAACAGAATCATATACAAACAAAGAGGGGCAGCGTGTCGATCAAACGGAGTGGCATCGCGTAGAACTTTGGGATGGTTTAGCAGGAATTGCAGAACAGTACCTTAAAAAAGGTAATCAGGTGTACATTGAAGGGAAAATTCGATCAGAAGAATACCAAGATAAAAATGGAAACACAGCTCGGTCCTATAAAATTCGAGCAACTTCCATGAATTTAATCGGATCAAGAGATCAATCTACAGGAGAGGCTAAGGAAAAAGTAGCCCCTGGAATGGGAAATTTGGAGGTTAAAACTACACATGATCCTTCTCCTGCATTTATAAGTTCGGATGAAGAAGACGTCCTTCCTTTTTAGTACATTCAGCACGGTAGCATTTCAATTTCTATAAAAAAACTGTTTTGCTACTGTGCTTTTTATTAAATTTGTGCGGAACATCTAACATTTATATGGACCCCGATCCCTATACGAGTCCCTTATTTCTACAAATTGAATCGCCAATTAACCTCGGTTCAACGTTGTTTATCGCAGTTATTTTACTTCTATTGCTTTTACTCACCGCCCTTTTAGCAGGTGCAGAGGTGGCATTGTTCTCATTAAATAATGAGCAACGTGCCGGTATTAGAGAAGGGGAGGGAAAAGCCGAGAAAATCCTAACTAAACTGTTGGATAAACCTCAAAAGTTACTTGCAACTTTGTTGATTTCCATCAATTTTGTCAACATTATCTTTATTACGTTATCAAATTATTTGACAGAACAACTTGTCGGAAAAGAGTCGATTGAAAACCCAATAGTGGTTTTGACATTGTTATTTGGTGTAACATTTATCATTACCTTTTTTGGAGAATTAATTCCAAAAGTTTGGTCGCAACAAAATAATGTCAAATTTGCTCTATTTGTTGGTCCAATCATTGAATTTTTCTCTTTTCTTTTTTCTCCCATTTCTAAAACCTTGATGGGGATCTCTAACTTGATTGAAAAAAATGTAGAACGTAAAACATATACATTAACCACTCAAGAATTAAATCATGCACTTGAAATAACCACTGACGAAAATACAACTGAGCGAGAAAAAGATATCTTAAAAGGAATATTAAATTTTGGAAATATCTCCGTGAAAGGAGTGATGCAACCAAGACCTGAAATTGTAGCTTTTGAATCCTCGCTCGATTACCATGAATTGATGAACAAAATTAATAAAAATGGTTACTCTCGTGTTCCGGTATATGTTGACACCTTGGATAAAATAGAAGGTGTGTTATACATCAAAGACTTGTTAAAGCACATTGATAAGGATGAAAATTTTGATTGGCAAAGTCTCATTCATCAGCCATTTTTTGTGCCTGAAAACAAAAAAATCGACGACTTGCTGTACGATTTTCAAGAAAAACGCGTTCACATGGCCATTGTGGTCAATGAATATGGTGAGACGAAAGGATTGGTGACCATGGAAGATATCATCGAGGAAATTGTAGGAGAAATTAATGATGAATTTGATGTGGAGGAGTTGGATTATAAAAAAATAGCTGAAAATATATTTCTTTTTGAAGCACGAACTTCCGTGCTGGATTTATCCAAAGCCTTTGACTTGGAGCCAGATTATTTTGACGAGGCAAAAGGCGAAAGTGAAACACTTGCGGGTATGTTGATTGAATTATTTGGTAGAATACCGAGTGCAGGAGAAGAAATTACCTTCAATGAATTTGAATTTAAAATTCAATCAGTTGATTTAAAAAGAATTAAAAAAGTAAAAATCACAAAACTTATTAAGGAATAAATCGCCTTTTCAGACCTTGAAATATTCACGACTGCTTCTTGTCCTTTTTTTGTTTTTCATCAGCTCATGTGAAAAACCAGTAACGCCTGATCCAACACCTGTGGAGCCAGTGGAATCAAGTTTTCAGGAATATGAAGATCGTGGCACAATTGAAAACCCTGAACTTGATGAGGCATCCGGACTCATCTATTCCTTGAAAAACCCAGGATATCTTTGGTCATTTAATGATTCAGGCAACCCAAATAAAATATTTTTATTAAACTCAAGTGGCAAAGGGATCTTTAATTTTACCTTAAACAATGCCCCTAATCGCGATTGGGAAGCAATGAGTATTTTGAAGGAGTCGGATGGATCTGCAACTCTTTTTGTTGCCGACATTGGTGATAATTTTGCAGTTCATGATCAATATTTTTTGTATTGGTTTAAAGAACCTGTAGTTGACGTAACTTCTAGCCAAGTAAACCAAACCATATCGGAGGTTTCAAAAATTCAATTTACACTCTCTGATGGCATTAAACGTGATATGGAGGCCATCATGATCGATCAAGTCTCAAAAGATATTTATATCATTTCAAAACGAGAAGATCAGAAAAAATTATACAAAATTTCTTCTGATAAATTGGTAAATGGTAATGTGACAAAAGCAGAGTTTGTCAAGGATTTAGATTTTTCAAATCCATTTTCTACCAATGAAAATGTGAAAACTTATTTCTTTGTGACTGATGCCACGGTATCCCCTGATAATACTGAAATTCTTGTTAGAAACTACGGGGAAATTTATTACTGGAAAAGAAAAAACGGAGAATCTATTCCTGATGCTTTGGCACGACAAGCAAAAGTAGTACCGAGTCGGTCAAAATATTCTTCAAAAGACGGACAAGGAGAACCCCAAGGAGAAGGAGTAAGTTTTTCTACTTCAGGAGATGGATATTATACCATTTCTGAAAGTGCTGACGCTGGACCAATTCACCTTTATTTCTTTAAAAAGAAGTGAAACTCCAAAGTAAATTAAGCATTTTATGGTTAGGACTATTCCTTTGGGGATGTCGTTCTATCTTCATCTATGATAAATTGATTGAAGGAACTAAATTCTCCAATCCCAAAGATGTAGGAATACTCGATAACATTGAAATTTCTGAAGCATCTGGTTTAGTGGCGAGTCATTACAACCCTGACTTATTTTGGACTCATAACGATTCTGGTGATTTACCTAGAATTTTTCTGATTTCTTCTAATGGAAAGGGCAAACTTGATTTTATTCTAAAAGGGATTGTAAATCGTGATTGGGAAGACATGGGAATTTGGAAAGATGCCAATGGTCAATCATGGATTTATATTGCCGACATTGGCGATAATGAAGCCAAATATGGTTCATATGTCATTTATCGATTTAAAGAGCCTCGTTTTGAAGATTATCTTACCAATAATCGGGTGATTACTGATATACAAAAAATCGAATTTAAGTTGCCAGATCAGTCGAGAGATATGGAATCATTACTAGTCGACCAGCGAACCGGTGAATTATTTGTAATTTCTAAAAGAGAAAAGGAAAAAATTTTGTATCAAGTTCCACATAAAAATTGGGGACAGTCTGTTGAGGCAAAAAAAATCATGAAATTACATTTTTCTATTCCTTCTTCTCGTGTAGGATTGATTGAAAAATTGTATTTCCTGACGGGCGCCTCAGTAGCCTCTTCAAACGAAGAAATCCTCATTCGGAATTACCTTGAAATTTATTATTGGAAAAAAAACCACTTTGAATCTATTCCAGATGCGCTAGCTAGAAAGCCCAGAAGTGTACCTTCTAAACTTGAGCCACAAGGTGAGGCTGTTGCATTTGCGAGGTATCAATCTGGATTTTATACGATTTCTGAAACCTCACAACATGTAGCACCTGTACATTTTTATTTTACTGAGAAACTACGAGACAATCATTAGTTTGGCAAAACTCAATAGTAAGGTTTTTTCACCAACCCCTTTTTCAAAAGCAATAACTGCTTTCCTTTCTGCACCATTCACTTCAATTTTTTGAATTGTACCAAATCCGAATTTTTGATGTTCTACCTTTAACCCTTCTTTTAAATCCAATGGATTACTTGCCAAAAAGTTTGCACTACTGACATGCTGATAATTACTCGTTGGTTTTTGAATCAATTGTTGGCCCTGGTTGATAGGAGTCTTTTGGGCAAAAC
>JBEGQV010000050.1:0-5814 GCA_041180785.1 Bacteroidota bacterium
GGATTTTGAAGAGCATGTATGCCTAATCGGAGACCAGGAATTGACTTCGCATCATTTTTTAAGGCATCTGCATTGTTATACGAATGATCACGAATACCGGTAATCCCTTGCAAATTTTGACAAAACAAGGTAAATGGCAACATCAATAGCACGAATAATTTTTTCATAATTCACAGGTATTGTTTGAGCCGAACCATTTTTTTCGGTTCTTGGCTACAAAAGAATAAACTTGATCCAACATACTCTTAGGAAAGATTCGAAAAAGCTGTAAAAGAGGCCATGGCTTTTTTAAAGACGATGAAATTTGAAATATCGCTTCCGATTTAATATACATTCCCTTTTCATCGAAAAAAATAATTGAATCAATTCCTTCTAATTCCGAATGTTTTTCAATCAACTTTTTAGCGAAATCACTCGACAACGATTCAAACTGAAATGTTGTTGTACCTGAATTCCTTTTAATCCATTGAACTGCCCAATGACATAAGTTACAAGTTCCATCATACAACAACAATTTCATCAATAATGGGAAGAATATTTTTCTCCAGCTAAAATTTGAATGGGTAATTTATTTTCTGCCACAGGCAATGGGCAAGTCGCATAGGGCGTAAAGGTACAAGGTGGATTGTAAGATCGGTTTAAATCCATTATGACCTCATCTCCATTTTTAGGCATATCCACATACAAAAATCTGCCTCCTCCATAGGTTTCGTGCTTGTTACTCGTATCTCCAAATACAATAAACAATTGGTCTCCTTCCTGCGTGGCCAATAGGGCATATTCCTTACCAGCAACATTGAAAACTACTTTCCCAGGCGATTCTTCTTCATAAACTCGACCCGTTACATCCACTATTTTTAGTTTACGACCCTTCGTCGGAACAAATTTGGCCTTTAAAACCATTGAACTTTGAAACGGAAAATATTCAATCCCTTTGAAATTTTTCACATATTCACTTTCCAAGTCGCGTAAACGAATAGCATATTTTTCGCCTCGTTTAATGATAAACCAGCGCAGCGATTGATGAACAAGCACGGGCGACTCTTTCCCTTCTTCAAAAATCAATCCTCCTAAAAACGGAACTCCTTTTACCGTTATAGTTGCGTTAGAGGGTACATCCTTTAAATAAACCTTTCCCTTTTCTAAATAAATATTTCCCAATTTGCCTACTGAATGTTCTGTCGGAAATTGACAATCATTTCCATCTGCACCTCCAATGGTATTGTTTCCCTCTTTTAACCAATACAATCCCGCCAAATTTAACCAACCTGTTTCTGAAAGCAAGCTTTTTAGTCTTTTTGCCTTCCAAATCTCAAATCCAGCCTGATCAAAATTTTGGGCAAATCCTAAACTTGGAAGAAATAATACTAAAGCCAAAAAGGAAATTATAATTCTCTTCATTTTAATTAATTAAATAATTCGACAACTGTTTAATTGATTGAGCAACCTGATGAATTTGTTCTTGCGCCTCATCAAATTGTTTTTGTTCAATGGCCTCACGAACACCTGGAACGGTTTTCACGCCATAACCTGTGTAGAATCCAGGAGCATAAAGCGTATGTTTATACCAAGGGCGTCGAGGTAAGCCTTTTGCATTCAATAATTGTTGCTCTGCTTGATATAATTTCACATTTAATGCTTGCAAGGCTGGTCCTTGAAGAGAGGCTTTTTTCCCTTCTACCATTTTTGCAGCCTCTTCCAAGGAAGTCAAAGCGTTTAAAACTGGGGAAAAATCTAAATATGGTACTGATTTTTCCAATTTAGGTACTTCATTTTTTTCTCGTGGATCGGCAGCTAATACATATGCTTTAGAAACAATCAACTCATTTTGTGCTTTTGCCTTATCTCTTTGCTGCTCGACTAATTCTTGCAATTCCCCAACATATCCTTTAATCGTATGATGTAAACTTGTAAAATCAAATGGCAAGACATCTGAATCCGCTAATCGAAGCGCTGCTCTTCCGGCAGTTTGAGCTAAGGTGACACCATATACAAAATCAGGATCTTTGAATCGAGCATAATGGTCATAGGAATCAAAAATTGAATGGTATTCTCCACCTTCATCTTCTCCACCAAAACCAATATTTAACGATGGTATGCCAATGTGTTGTATAAAAGAGGAATAATCGGAACCGGAACCCATTGCTCCCAGGCGAATGCTCTGCTGTTTTAATGCGTCCATTTTGGCCTTTGGAGAGGCGGCGTTTACCGCCTGATGAGCTCGTGCTCTTTCAAAAACACTTACGTTGGTTTGTGGATCAATAACCGCTTTTGCTACATCACTCATCAATGGAATGAAAGCATGCGAACCTTGTGCTTCCAAAAATCCACGTGCATTACCATCCGAATTGATATAGGCAACTGCCTTTTGCTTTAATTCAACTTGGTGATCCTCCACCCATTCAGTTGAGCCCATTAATCCAGGTTCCTCAGCATCCCAGGCACAATACACTAAAGTTCTTTTGGGTTTCCAACCTGTTTTGAGTAATTGTCCAATTGAAATTGCCTCTTCCAATTCAGCAGCCAAGCCAGAAATTGGATCATTGGCTCCATTCACCCAGGCATCGTGGTGATTTCCACGAATCACCCATTGATCTGGAAATTCAGATCCTTTAATGGTGGCAATCACATTTTGTGCATCGGTGATTTTCCAATCAAATTTCAAATTCAAATGAACCGTGGAAACGGAAGGACCAAAATGATAGGTAAAAGGCAAAGCTCCAGCCCAAGATTTTGGCACAACTGCCCCGGCTAAATCCTTTAACAAAGGTGCTGCATCATGGTAGGAAATAGGTAACACTGGAATTTTTAGAAGATTTTCTGCGACTTCATGCTTCACTCGCTCAACCCCTTCTTTTGAACCTTTAAACGGTGTACTTGGGTCGCCCGGATACACCACCATGTCCATGATGGAGCCTCGTTGAACCATGTATTCATTTTTAAACGCTCCCTTGGGATATACATCTCCTGCTACATAGCCATCATCAATCGGGTCAGAATAAATCAAACACCCAATGGCTCCGTGCTCTTGAGCTACTTTAGGTTTTATTCCTCTCCAACTTCTTCCATATTTGGCAATAACAATTTTACCTTTTACATCAATTCCTTGTTTTGCCAATTCTATATAATCTTCGGGTAAACCATAATTGACAAAAACCAACTGTCCTCTCACATCGCCATCAGCACTCCAAGCATTATAAGGAGGTAATTGATCCGCCTGTCCGGAGGTTGCATCTTCTTTTAAAGGCAGTTCTTTTAAGACAGCTTTGAAATTGGTAAGTCCCGACATTTCCAATTGTCGAACTTGAGGAGTTGGAAAAAGCAATTGATAGGTTTCTATCTTGGTTTCCCAACCGTTTTCTTTAAAAATCTTCTCGACTTCAGATATAATTTTTTTCGAGCCAACGGATCCCACATGATGTGGCACAGATGATAACAATTTGATGTGCTCTCCTACACGCTTAGCGCTCATGTTTGCATCAAATTGCTTTTCAAGAGATTCCTGTTTGGCTGATAGTTTATTAACATGTTGTTGACCAAATGTAAGCGACGATGCTAATAAATAAAATATTCCTGATATATATAATTTAGTCATGATGAATAGGTTGATTCAACACTCAAATTATCAAATTTTTCTGGAAAAGCCTATGCGCACCACCTGAGTTTCATAATAATCTTTGGAAGTATATTTTAAATCGCCACTTTGAATTGTTTTAGAAATGACCATAGTATTGAACAAATCTGTCGCATTGAGAAATACCTCATTTTTCCCTTTTGAAAACTTCTTGCTCAATCCCAAATCCATTCCATATCGTTCCTCAATTCTACCTTGTGGAATTAAATCCGGTGCCAAATAAGAAACAGATGCCTGCACATCCCAACCATTGGCTTTGAAAAATGTATTCAATTTCAAACTTCCTGAATTAATTTGCTGTTGCATATTTTGAACGGTTCCAACTCGTGGATACACGTAATTTGCTACAAATGCATCAAAGGTATTTTGGTAAAAATTTACATTAACATTGTATCTGAAATTTGGACTTACCGTTTCTGCATAAAACCATTCCGTACCTCGAACACTACTCAATCCTGCATTTTGCATTATGTTGAAAACAGTATAACTGGATTGATCTGTCACAGCAATTCGCGTAATGGTTCCATTAGTCACCCGTTGATACAGGGCGCCATATAAATACCCTTTTTCTAAATTCTTTTTGAATCCCAATTCTACATTATTGGTGTATTGAGGTTTTAAGGCTGGATTTCCAACCTTCACAATTTCTGCATCGTCGTATTTGGGGAAAACACGAATATCTAATTCGGCAGGACGGTCTACACGACGATTAAAATTCAGTTGAATTTTATCGCCATTTTCAAGTTTGAAGCCTAATTTGAAATTCGGAAATGGCTGAAAATATTCATAGCCATCTGTTTTATAGGCTTTGTTATTGGGATCCACCGCATATTGTACATTCACATATTCCATACGAAGTCCCGCTTCTATTTCTAACTTTTTAGTATCAATTAAATAATTCAAATAAGCTGCAGGGATGGTTTCCTTATAATTGGCCCAACCCCCTGCACCCATATCGAAAGGGGTGTGTACTCCTGGGTGAAAAATCATATTGGTTGGAATGAATCGATACCTGGTTTTTAAGCCCGACTCCAGTTTTCCGAATTGCAGAGGCTTTTGAAAATCCACATTTAAATCAAATACATTTTCATCAGATAATAATTTAAAATCATTTTGATCCGTGTAAGTAGGATTTATATCTGTAAAAAAATATTTTTCATCTTCTTGGTGCCAGGTATAATTAAAGGCAATATTTAATACCTGACCAGGTTTTGCATAACTGTGTTTAAACATGTTTGTGGCTGTAAGGGTTGTCTTTAATTCGTCTTCCAAAAACTGCCACAGTCGTCTACGAGTCGACAAATCTCTGTTGAAAAAAGGCTCGTCTCCATCGTCTAATATTTTTTCCGAACTAAATAAAATCGAATGAGAAAAGGTATTTTGGTCATTTATTTTCCAATCCAAGCCTGCTATGGCCGTTCCTATTTCAGTTCTACGATTACGTTTAATTTGCTGTTGAACCACATCTCCATTTGCGTAATTTCGGGTAATGAATTCATTTTTATTTAGGGTAGGATTATGGTAATAATCACCTTGAAAATAGATTTGATAAGTGTCGGTTTTTTTACTTAAACTCAAAGATGGATTGAGTTTCAAGGTTGCTTGAAACTGTGGACGAATGCTTGGCAAATTTCCCATTTTTTCCCAAATAGCTCCTGCACCGCTGACCATTTGCATTTTTCCATTGAAGCCTGTTGATGTACTTTTTTTGAAAATAATATTGACAACGCCTGCATTTCCGTTGGCATCGTATTTTGCAGAAGGATTATTGATGATCTCAATTTTTTCAATGGATGAAGCTGGAATATTATCTAAACCCGATTGACTGGAAAATCCAGTTAAAGCAGTTTGTTGACCATTGACCAACACCGCCACATTTGAACTTCCTCGAATATTCAGTTTCCCGTCTTGAACAGTTACGCCAGGCAAAGTATTTAAAACCTGTAAAACCGATCCACCTATCTGACTTTTCAAATCTCCTGCCGAAAATGTTTTTTTGTCTAATTTAGCATCTACATCATCTTTTTTAGCAAGTACTTTTATTTCTTCCAACACTAGGACATTGGGTGTCAATTGAACTATTCCTAAATCCAAATAATTACTTAATGCTCCAACGAAAACACTTTTATCTAGTTTCTCATACCCCACACTTGAAAAAGTGAACATATACTCCCCTGGCA
>JBEGQV010000051.1:0-22599 GCA_041180785.1 Bacteroidota bacterium
TATTGGCAAAGTGGCATGCTATTCGTGAACCCATGATTCCAGAGCCTAAAATGGCTACTTTTTTGATGGAACGATTCATTGCTTGGTAGTTTAGGTTTTATAAGATCCTAATTTACCAAAAAATGTGAAATGTTATGCAAGCATACTAAATATTTTTAGAGACGAGAGACGAGAGCTCTCGTCTCTCGTCTCTCCTCTCTATTTACATATAACTCTCCACAGGTTCACAAGCACAAACCAAGTTTCTATCTCCATGTGCAGAGTTGATTCTTGAAACACTTGGCCAGAATTTGTTGGCTTTAACATAGGCTAGAGGGAAAACTGCTTTTTCGCGCGTATATGGACGCGTCCAATCGCCGGAAATAACAACTGACTGTGTATGCGGAGCATTTTTTAACACATTGTTTACTTTATCAGCATTTCCGTTTTCAATTTCTTTGATTTCTTCACGGATGCTCAACAAAGCATCAATGAATCGATCTAATTCTTCCAGATTTTCCGATTCTGTTGGTTCGATCATTAAGGTACCTGCTACAGGGAAAGAAAGGGTAGGCGCATGGAATCCATAATCCATTAAACGTTTGGCAATGTCTTCTGCTTCTACGCCTGCACTTGCTTTAAATGGTCGACAATCGACAATCATTTCGTGGGCACAACGACCTTGTGTACCTGTATATAAAATAGCAAATTCTTTTTCTAATCTCGATTTGATGTAATTTGCATTTAAAATGGCTGTTTTTGTAGCCTGTGTTAATCCGCTACCACCCATCATGGCGATGTAGGCATAGGAAATGGCTAATATGTTTGCGGAGCCTACTGGTCCTGCAGAAACAGCACCATGTTTTTCTAATGCTACCGAGTCGGTCATAACGTGTCCCGGAAGGAAAGGTACCAATTGTGGTGCTACACCAATTGGGCCCATGCCTGGGCCACCACCACCGTGAGGAATACAGAATGTTTTATGCAAGTTCAAATGGCAAACATCTGCTCCAATGGTCGCTGGCGAAGTTAAACCCACTTGTGCATTCATGTTTGCACCATCCATGTACACTTGTCCACCAAATTCATGAATCATTTGGCAAATTTCAATAATCGTTTCTTCAAATACTCCATGGGTACTTGGGTAAGTAACCATTAAGCAAGATAAATTGTCTTTATATTCTTCTGCCTTGGCTCGTAAATCGGCTACATCAATGTTGCCATTTTCGTCGCATGCAGTCACTACCACTTTCATGCCTGCCATAACGGCTGATGCAGGATTTGTTCCGTGTGCAGAAGAAGGAATTAAAGCAATATTTCTATGGGAATCGCCTCTTGATTCGTGGTAAGCACGAATGACCATCAAACCTGCGTATTCACCTTGTGCGCCTGAATTGGGTTGCATGGACATCGCTGCAAAGCCAGTGATTTCACACAACCATCTGCTTAATTGAATGATAAGATGTTGATAACCCTTGGTTTGGTAGGCAGGTGCAAAAGGATGAATGTTTCCTAATTCTGGCCAAGTAACGGGAATCATTTCTGTGGTTGCATTTAATTTCATGGTACATGAGCCTAATGAAATCATGGAATGCACCATGGAAAGATCTTTATTTTCTAGTGATTTCAAATAGCGCAACATGCCGTGCTCCGAATGATAGGAGTTAAATACAGGATGCGTTAGGAATTCAGAAGTTCTGATTTGATGCTTTGCTAAGGGATTGATTAAGTCTAATTCTTCACCTAAGATTCCTTTTCCTAAAACACGTTGGAAAACAGCTAAAATTTCAGTGACATCTTCTTCGGAAGATGTTTCATCTAAGGAGATCGAAAGCTTTGAAGTATCCTTTTTGTAATATAAAAAATTACGATTTTTCTCTTCTGCAATTTCTCTTATTTCTGCAGTTAATTCGCCTGTTTGAACAGTTAATGTATCAAAGAATGTTTTGTTTTCAAGTTGGAATCCTAATTTTGAAAGTCCAGCAGCCAGGAGGGAAGTCAAGCCAAAGACCTTTCCAGAAATATTTTTTAATCCTTGTGGTCCATGGTAAACGGCATAGGCAGCTGCCATGATGGATAATAAAACTTGTGCAGTACAAATATTAGAGGTCGCTTTTTCTCTTCGGATGTGTTGTTCACGAGTTTGAAGAGCCATTCGCAGGGCACGATTTCCTTCTGCATCTACGGAAACGCCAATAATTCTACCAGGTAAAAAACGCTTGTATTTGTCTAAAGTAGCAAAATAAGCTGCATGAGGACCTCCAAATCCCATCGGAACACCTAATCGTTGAGACGTACCAATGACCACATCGGCTCCCCATTCACCCGGAGGAGTCAATAAAGTTAAGGCTAATAAATCAGCAGCAACAATGCTGGCAATTTCTTGTTCTTTCGCTTGAGAAACTAGATTTGTATAATCGAAAACTTCTCCGTTTGCTGCAGGGTATTGAACTAAAATTGCGAAGTATTTTGCATTTGTTACATCTATCGATTCATGATTTCCAACTTCGATTTTGATGCCAATTGGTTCTGCTCTTGTTTTTAATACATCAATTGTTTGCGGTAAACACAATTCCGAAACAAATAAAGTGTCTGCAGATTCTTTAGAGGTAGGTCGTTGGTGATACAACATGTTCATTGCCTCTGCTGCTGAAGTTCCCTCATCTAATAGGGAAGCATTCGCAATTTCCATCCCTGTTAAATCGATAATCATGGTTTGGAAATTTAGTAACATTTCCAAGCGACCTTGGGCGATTTCAGCTTGGTAAGGAGTATAGGCTGTATACCAAGCAGGATTTTCTAAAATATTTCTTAAAATCACTGTTGGAACGATGGTATTGTAGTACCCCAATCCGATGTGACTTTTGGCAACAATATTTTGTTGTGCGATGTGTTTGAAATCTTGAAGAAATTCAAATTCAGTTTGTGCTTCAGGTAATTGAAGTGGACGCTTTAAACGAATTTTTTCTGGTACAGTTTGTTGAATTAATGCATCGATGCTGTCAACGCCAATAACTGAAAGCATCTTTTTAATATCATCTGGATTTGAGTTGTTGTGACGTAATGAAAAATCCTCGCGATACTTAAAATTAGGAATCATAATTGATGAAAAAGTGAAGGTGAAATTCAAGCAACAAATTTACGCATTTTATGTGATTTATCATGGAATTGTTATCTTCGTTTTTTAATATTTCAATCAACACAACATTATCTCTAAAAATGAAGAAATTTAGCTTGTTTTTGCTGGTATTTGGAACAGCCTTCGGACTGTTTGCACAAGACCCAGCCATTCCATATGCTGCTACAATTAAAGCAAAAGATTTAGAAAAACATTTGACATTTATTGCCTCGGATAGTTTGAAGGGTAGAAATACTGGTTCCAAGGAACAATGGGTTGCGGCACAATATATTGCCAATCATTTTAAAGCAGTAGGATTAGCCCCCGTAAATGGTTCGTATTTCCAAAAAGTGGATTTAGTAAATCGCGCGTGGACAAAAGTGGATTTCAGTTCAAAAGGTAAATCTTTTACGTATTTAAAAGACTTTTTAGCAAATGCCTTGGCTCCGGTTGCAGCTCATTCAAAATTTAATGTAAATTTTGTTGGTTTTGGTGTTCAAAAAGACGGATTTCAAGATTTTAAAGGCTTAAAAGCAAAAGGTAATTTCATATTAGCTTTTGAAGGAGAAGCAAAAGATGCGAACGGAAATTTTGTGCTATCAGGCACAAAGGATCCATCGGCCTTTGGAAAAGGCGATGGTTGGAAAGAAAAAATGAAATACGCCAAAGAAGCAGGAGCAAAGGGTTTAATTTTAATTACTGATCGTGAGGAGGTGGCTTTTGGAAATTTCGTTCGTCAACGTCAGGTGATGGCACAGCGTTTTGGAAATGAGCGTATGGTGTTTACAGAAGATACCAAAGACGCTTCTGCTGAATTTCCAGTAGTCGTTATTTCCACAGATATGGCAGCTCAACTGTTAGGGACAGATGCAAAAACATTGTTAGCCTTTAAAGCACAAATTGGAGCTGCAAAAAAAACTCTGCCATCTAAATTTAATCCAAGTTCTATTGAGGTAACAATTGAGCGTTCGGAAAAGCCGGTGGACACCTATAATGTAGTTGGGTTTTTAGAGGGAACGGATAAAAAGGATGAAGTGGTGATTGTTACAGCTCATTATGATCATATTGGAGTTTCTTTTGATGGTCAAATTAATAATGGTGCCAATGACGATGGATCTGGAACTGTAACTGTGATGGAATTGGCTGAAGCATTTGGTAAAGCAGCTGCCGACGGGAAAAAGCCGAGAAGAAGTATTTTATTCATGACTGTGACTGGAGAGGAAAAAGGTTTGCTTGGTTCTGAATATTATTCTCGCCATCCACTATTCCCATTGGCAAACACGGTGTGTGATTTAAACATCGATATGGTAGGTCGTGATGATGATGAGCACGTTGGAAAACCTGATTTTATTTACGTGATTGGTTCTGATAAACTTTCTTCTCATTTGCACCAAATCATGGAAGAGCAAAATAAAAAGCATACTGGTTTGGATTTAGACTACCGTTTTAATGATCCAAATGATGTGAATCGTTTTTATTACCGTTCAGACCATTACAATTTTGCAAAACATGGTATTCCAGTTGCTTTCTTTTTCAATGGTGTTCACGCCGACTACCATCAACCTACAGATGATGTAGAGAAAATTGAATTCGAAAAAGCACAAAAAGTAGGTCGATTAGTTTTCTATATGGCTTGGGATATTGCCAATAGAGAGCAGAGATTGCCGGTGGATTCGAGTAAACCATAACTAAGTGATTAAAGTGACTAGAGTGACTAAAGTGAGTAGAGTATTAAAACTGTATCACTTTAGTCACTCTAGTCACTCTAATCACTTCTTTTTCATTCCCGCCAATTCATGCGCGGTGTCATAATAACTTCTTAGGTTCGACCAATCAAAGGTATCTGCGATGCTCTCAACACGGTTACGTTGCATGATGCGTTCCCGCTGCGATTGACCTACGAATTTGAATAATAAATTCGCTAATTGGTCTGCAGCTTCCTCGTAGTTTTGTGATTTTCGATTCACAACACTTACGCCCCATTGTTCGTAATCGCGCATGATTTGCATCATGTAATCTCCAAAACCAGATAGGTCAGAAGTGACAGTAGGTACACCACGGGCCATGCATTCTAAAGGTGTGTATCCCCATGGTTCGTAATAACTTGGGAAAACGCCAAGGTGGCAACCACGCACAAATTGTCCATAATCTAATCCAAATAAGGGGTTAGTTGACACAACGAAGTCGGGGTGGTACACTATTTTTACTTTATCTTCTGGATGATTCAATAAATTGGTGCGGTGTAGGTTTTTAATGATCTCATCTTCATTTTTCAATAAATGGGTTACCACTTTTGGTAAACGATTGGTTTTCCAAGTTTGAACGGTTCTTCGTAAGCGTAATCGCCAATATTCGTCCACAAAATTATTTAAGTCGGGTAGACTTAAATCGTTTGAAGAAGCGGAGGCTAGGAACAGTTTATCGCCAACTTCTTTTTCAATGGCCTCGCAATTTTCTCTAATTTCATCCAACACAGCTCTTGAATGGAGTACTTCTGGGTCAATCGAATGATAGGGCTGTTTGGTGATAAAAAACATCACTACTGTTTTTTTCGAGCCTGCTTCTTTCATTTTGTGATTGAGTCGAGCGAGTGCATCAATACACAAATCATAGCCTTTATTTGAATATTCAAATCGACCGGAAGTAAATAAGTAAAGGGTTTGATCCAATTCAAAAGGTTGATTTTGAAAGAAGTGACCCATCACAAATTCCGAAATACTTTTTTTGTATTTTGAATGTAGGTTTTGGTGCTCATGTAGGGCAGCAAAACGTTGAATATTTAATCCGTTGGGTAGAATTAATTCAGGTATACGTCCAAGGAAGTATTGGCATTCTTTGGCTGTAATATCACTTACGGTGGTTAAAACATCGGCTTTTTGAGCGGCCTGCCGCTCAAAAGTTGCTTGCGCTTCGATACCATAATGGACTGCTTCCTTTTGCCAATCGAACGTATCAATGACATCGTAGAAATTCGGTACATTTCCCGCTAAATACCTGCCGAGCATGGTGGCATGCGTGGTAAATACCGTTGCGATTTTAACTTTTTGTTTCTTTAAGTCGGGTAAGCCTGTAGAGGCCATCCATTCGTGAAAATGAACGACCAATTCCATTTTGCCCTTCATTTCAGCGGCTAATTGCGTGAGGAAGATGCGAATCAATTCTCCTAAAGCAATGGTTTGGTCCACTAAACTCTCAGCCCCTAAGGTTGAAATTTTATGGTCTATCCAGAGTCGACCTTTGATATCATTTACTTGGTCGATTAAACAATTGATATCAAATAAAACAATTTTGGGTTTTCCTGTAATGAGCCAATGTCCGTAATGAACGGCAAGTCCTTGTGCTTGTAAATGCGCAACCGCGCGTTCAAGCGGTGTTTCGTCGGTTAATGTAATCGCTTCAAATTCGGCGGCTGCGGTTTGTGGGAAATATGGACCAATTAAGGCATAATCTTCTCCCCATTTTTCTACCATGGCCGGAACTTTGGTTCGGATCACGGTGTAGATGCCACCCACTTGGTTACATGTTTCCCAAGCAGCTTCTATGAGAAATTTCTTTTTTGATTTACTGACTTTCGTTGCTTTATCCATAATTCTCCAATTTTCAGCTCATGTAGGAGGCACTTTCAATCACTTGAGTTTGCCCATTTTTTGTAATAGTGAAGTTAAAACCTTTTTGGATAGAATAGGCACCAAATTCCCCTTTTTTATTGATGGCTAAATACCCCACTTGAAATTCTTTGTAGTTGTAGCGTTTGACGATGCGCATGACGGCTGCTTCACATGCTTGTTGTGGACTCATGCCTTGGCGCATAAATTCGACGATTAAAAACGAACCAAGGGTTTTCATGACAAATTCGCCCAGACCAGTCGCACAGGCACCACCCACCTCATCGTCGCAAAAGACAGCACCGCCAATGATGGGGGAATCACCCACACGACCATGCATTTTAAAGGCCATACCACTGGTAGAGCATGCACCTGCAATTTCTCCTGCTGAACCCAGTGCCAGTAAGCCAATGGTGTCGTGGCGCTCAATATTAACTTTTGGTTCGTATTTGGACTGTTTTTTCCATTCCTCCCAAGCATTTTTGGCCTTTGGTGTTAATAAATCTATTTTTTTAAATCCTTGTGAGAGGGCAAATTGTAAAGCTCCTTCACCTGAAAGCATCACATGTGGTGTTTTTTCCATCACAGCTCTGGCAACAGAAATGGGGTGCATGATGCCCTCTAAAAAGGTTACCGAACCTGCATTTCCTTGGTGGTCCATGATGCAGGCATCTAAAGTCACATGCCCATCTCGATCTGGGTAACCACCGTACCCAACGGTTGTTTCTTCTGGATTGGCCTCTGGGATCCATGCCCCTGCTTCTACGCCATCTAACGCTTTTCCTGTTTCCTTGATCTTAGCAAAACCAGCTTTACATGCTTCTTCATTTTTCCAAGTGGCGATAATGATTGGCTCAGGCTTGGCTTGTTGTAAGTCTTTGATGGGTAATGATTTTGCTGAAATTCCTAGCACACTTGCCGTTTGTAAAAAGCTTCTTCTTTTCATGTAGAATTAGGTTAAATAGCGATCGAAAAAATTTGTTTAATGAAGAGAATTATCTAAATTGACTTTTAAAAGTTAAAAAAAATCTAAAGAAAATTACTTAATTTCTCTTGATCAACAATGAAATTACTGAATAAAATTATCCCCTTACTTGTTGCCTTAGCTGTAACCTATCTGTTACAAAACTCATTAGGTACTGTTCCTCCTTTGGGGAAATTGTTAAGTCCCTTTCATGGATTTTGGCAAAATGCAGAAGCAAAATCCACCTTGGAGACTTCTGAAGAAGACTTACGCATTGATGGTTTGCAGGATCAGGTGCAAGTATTTTATGATGAAATGGGAATACCTCACGTGTTTGCCAAAAATGATCATGATTTATACATGGCACAAGGGTATTTAACCGCCAAAGATCGATTGTGGCAAATGGAATTTCAGACCTATTTTGCTGGGGGTCGAATTTCGGAATTGGTTGGAGATAAGGGAATTGAATCAGATAAATTTCAACGCAGAATGGGGTCTGTATATGGCGCTGAACAGTCTTTAAAAGGAATGGAAGAAGACCCTAGCTCAAAAACGGCATTAAATGCCTATTCGGATGGGGTGAATGCCTACATCAATTCCTTGTCGGATCGCGAATTGCCCTTAGAATATAAGCTGTTAAATTATCGTCCAGAAGCCTGGACTGCCATGAAAAGTGCCTTGTTTTTAAAGAACATGTCGTTTGTATTGGCTTCAGGGACAGATGATTTAAAGATGACGAACATTCTCCGTAAATATGGCAAAGAGGTTGCAGAAGATTTGTTCCCAAATTATCCTTATGAGGAAAGTCCCATTATTCCAAAAGGAACTGCTTGGGACTTCAAACCTTTGGATGTTGCAAATCCACCCAAAGATTTTGTGGGCTTAGGAAGCTCCATCAATGCACCGGAAAAAGACCCAAGCATTGGTTCAAACAACTGGGCTGTTTCGGGAAAGAAATCTTTATCAGGAATGCCCATTTTAGCTAATGATCCTCATTTAACCCTTTCTTTGCCTTCCATTTGGTACCAGATGCAATTGTCGGCACCGGGTGTTAATGTATATGGTGTGACAATGCCGGGTGCGCCAAGTGTGATTGCGGGTTTTAATCAAAACGTTGCCTGGGGAGTAACCAATGTAGGGTCTGATGTACTCGATTGGTACCAAGTGAAATTTAAAGATGCATCAAAAAAGGAGTATTTTCACGATGGACAATGGAAAAAAACTTCTATTCGTATTGAAAAGTATCAGGTTAAAGGTGGTAAGGAAATCGTGGATACGATATGGTTTACACACCACGGTCCGGTGGTGTATTTGACCAACGAAAAACCTTTCAAAAATAACATTCCTGTGGGACATGCCCTGAAATGGATTGCACATGAAAAATCACAAGAAGTAAAATTGTTTTATCTGTTAAATCGGGCTAAAAACTACAATGATTATGTGGATGCACTTCAATATATGACGGCACCGGCTCAGAATTTTGTTTTTGCAAGTAATGAAGGAGATATAGCCCTTTGGGTAAATGGTAAATTCCCTTTGAAATCGCACTTGCAAGGAAAGTATTTGTTGGATGGAACCGATCCAAACGCCGATTGGAAAGGGTATATTCCGCATGCGCACAACCCGCATGTGAAAAATCCCCCACGGGAGTTTGTAAGTTCAGCCAATCAGTTTTCAGCAGATCCAACGTATCCTTATTATTTAGGCTGGCAGTATTCTCCCTCTGAACGCGGAAGAAGAATCAATGAGCGCCTAGAAAAAATGGAAAAAGCAACTATCGATTCTTTACGTGGATTGCAAAATGATAACATGAACATTAGGGCTCGTCGGTTAATGCCTGTTTTCTTGAGTCATTTAGATGCAAAATCAGTTAAGAATAAAGAAGCATTAAAGGTGTTAACATCATGGAATTTAGTCAATAATCCGGAACAAGTGGCACCAACTATATTTGAAAATTGGGTAAAGACGTTTATGTCTATGGTTTGGGATGATGATTTTGAGGCAGATAAAAATGTACCGATGAGTCATCCCACTTTGGATAGAACCTTGCAATTGATGCTTGAAAATCCTACTTCAAAATGGTTTGATAATGTATCCACCAAAAAAGTAGAAACATTAAATGAAATCATCACCACCTCTTGGAATGCAGGTCTTGATACGCTTATTAAAAAGCACGGACCCATGGGTGAAAATTGGCAATGGTATAAAGTAAAACAAACAGGTATTCGACATTTAATTCCAGGAATGGATGCCCTAAGTCGATTGAATATTCCTATTGGAGGTGGCTCGAGTATTGTCAATGCCACTACAACTAAAACGGGTCCATCTTGGCGATTAGTGGTAGAGTTGTCTAAATCAGGAAAACCAAAAGGATTTGGAATATACCCAGGTGGACAATCGGGTAATCCTGCCAGTTCACACTACGATGATTTAGTGGATGTATGGGCCAAAGGGGAATTAAAACCATTGTTGTTTATGCAATCGGCGACAGAAAAATCAAATCGAATTAGAAAGAAATTAAAATTAGAAAAATAACAGCAACATGAAGTCGAATGGAATAATTTTAGTGATATTGATTTATATAAGTGTCGGTATTTTATTGAGTTTATATTTTTCATGGTATGCCTTTGCTATCGCCTTTGGCATATTGTCTTACTTAATGAATTTACAAAATAAACCGTTCTTAATCGGATTTTTATCAGGTTCTTTGATGTGGTTATTCAGTGCGATTTGGATTAGTCAATCGAATCCAAGTAGCTTACCACAAAAAATGGCATCCGTATTACCTTTAGGAGGTAATACTTGGTTGATTTATGTGGTTACGATGGTCGTTGGAGGACTTGTAGGGGGTGTATGGACCCTTGCAGGAGCAAAATTGAGGAGGAAATAAAGAAAATTTAGGACAACTCAATCATTTATACTATTTTTGCGAACATTAAATAATATATACTAAAAGTGAAAAATTTACCTTTAATCTGGTGTGCAGTTTTGACCCTAGTGGTTGGTTTCTTATTCTTTAAACAAAATGGTGGCTCAAGTTCTTCTTCAGGACCGATGTCGGCAAGTGGTAAAAGAATCGTTTTTGTAAATACTGACACATTATTAACCCATTACCAATTCTACAAAGACGCTCAAAAAGAATTTGAAAACAAAGGATACCGTTTACAGGTAGATTTGGGACAAAAAGAAAGAGCCTTACAGGGAGAGGTTGCGGCAATCCAACAAAGAGCTTCTGCCATGACGCAAGCGGAGTTGCAGGCTGCTGATTTAACCTTAAAGAAAAAAGGAGCTGAATTGCAGCAATATTCTCAGCAAAAGCAGGCAGAATTGGGACAAGAACAAGCCAAGAAAAACGAAGAATTGTACAACAACATTCGTGAATACATCACCAAGATTAACAAAGAAAACAAATTTGAATTTGTTCTAGGTTATTCTAAATTAGGTGGTGGAATATTATTTGCTGATGAATCAGTGGATGTAACCCAAAAAGTTCTTGAAGGATTAAACAAAGAATACGGCGCGTCTAAAGCGAGTAAATAAAATTTATAAAGTGAATGAAGCCACGCAGTTCACTGTGTGGCTTTTTTATTGCTCATGGCGAAAGATAAAATTCAGAAAAAGGTAGAAATATTAAATCGTAAGGCATCCTTTGAATACCAATTCTTAGACACCTTTACGGCTGGATTGGTACTGTCTGGTACTGAAATAAAATCGATTCGTCAAGGCAAGGTTAATTTAACAGATGCCTACTGTTTGTTTCATCAGGATGAATTATTTGTTCGAAACATGCACATTTCCAAATACGAGGAAGGCACCCACTATAATCATGAGCCAATTCGCGATCGTAAGTTGCTGCTTAGTAAACGCGAGCTAAAAAAATTACTAAACGAACTTAAAAATGTAGGTTTGACCATCATTCCTACTAAATTATTTATTTCCGATAAAGGCTATGCCAAATTAAACATCGCTCTCGCAAAAGGGAAGAAATTGTACGATAAACGAGAAGATATCAAGGAGAGAGATGTGAAAAGAGGGTTGGAGAGGGAGTAGAGCTTACTTCATCCTTCTTACAGTTTTCACTGCCACCATGATCACCACAGCAAAAAGGATAAATCCAATTAATCCATATACCCAATCTAAGCTGTTTTTGCCGACTACTAAAAAGACCACTGCAACAAGTAAAATAGTAGCAATTTCGTTGAATAAACGCAAAAAAGGGCTGTTATGGATAAAGTTTTTTTGTCTGAATTGTTGGATCACATGTCGCGAATAAAAATGGTAAATCGTGATGCAGACCACAAATCCTAATTTCAAGTGTAACCAAGTAAATGCTGAAAAGCCTTCCCAATACACCGTATAAATTAAGCTCAATCCAGTGATCCAAGTTAAAATCATTGCTGGAACCATGATGGCATTGAATAATAATTTTTCCATTTTTTCGAATTGAGCAGACAAGACGGCTCGCTCTACTTCAGATTTATCTTGTGCTTCAACATGGTAGACTAGGAGTCTGGGTAAATAAAATAATCCAGCAAACCAGCTTATTACAAAAATAATATGTAGTGATTTAAGGACTTCGTACGACATGTTAGGCTTGATATCTTTTGAACAAACTACTAATTTTCATTTGAATAACACCAAAAATAGCTTCTTTGAAAATATTTGCAGACATTTTACTTTCTCCTTTAGTTCGGTCAGTGAAAATGATAGGAATCTCTACGATATTAAATCCATATTTCCAAGTAGTGAACTTCATTTCCACTTGAAAAGCATAACCAATGAATTTTATTTGATCCAGCGGAATAGTTTCCAATACTTTTCTGCGGTAACAAACAAATCCAGCTGTAGCATCTTGTATGTTCATTCCTGTGATGAAACGCACATAAAATCCGGCAAAATATGACATCAGTACGCGGCCTATGGGCCAATTAACCACATTCAAGCCTTTGATGTATCGTGAACCAACTGCCATATCTGCCTCGCCATGGGAACAAGCTGCATACAATTTAACAAGGTCATTGGGGTTATGAGAAAAGTCGGCATCCATTTCAAAGATAAACTCATATCCTTTTGATAAAGCAATCTTGAAACCTTCGATGTAGGCAGTGCCTAAGCCTAGTTTACCTTTTCGTTCTAATAGATGAATTCGATCAGGTGTATCTTTTTGTAACGATTTGACAACTTTTGCTGTGCCATCTGGTGAACCATCATCTACAATTAAAAGATCAAAGGCTGGCTCCAAATGCAAAACGGCATGGATGATCGCTTCGATATTTTCGATTTCATTGTAGGTAGGAATGATGACAATTCTGTTATTCATCTAATATAAGTCACAGGTTTGGGTATGATCATTGACAAGTCCAGCGGCTTGCATGAACGAATACACAATGGTGGGTCCCACAAAATTAAATCCTTGTTTTTTCAATGATTTACTGATTCGAACAGATAGGTCTGTTTGTGCGGGCAATTCATTGAACGACTGAAAATGATTTTTAATGGGTTGGAAATTTACAAATTCCCAAATGTAATGTTCAAAGCTACCAAATTTTTCCTGAATTTGTAAAAAAGCAATGGCATTTGCCCGAACTGAATAGACTTTTAAACGATTTTTAACAATTTTTGGGTTTTGTAGTGCCAATTCCAACTGTTCATCCGTCCAGTTTGCTAATTTTTTATAATCAAAATTTTCAAAGGTGCTGCGAAAATCTTCTCTTTTTCTTAAAATGGTAATCCAACTGAGTCCAGCTTGGAACCCTTCCAAAATTAATAATTCAAATAAAGCACGCTCATCATGTAAAGGAACTCCCCATTCGGTATCGTGATAGGCTTGGTAGAGCGGGTCGCTGGAAACCCATTGGCAACGGGGCATGGTTTGAGTTATGGGTTATGGGTTATGGGTTATGGGTTATGAGGTAATATTATGAGTTTAAATTTACATTTTTTATACCTAATACCTATTACCTTTTACCTATTACTTCATACTTTTGTATCAGATTTAGGTGTTTGCAGCCTCTAAGCTGTCAACTTAATAGGGAATTTGGTGAGATGCCAAAACTGTCCCCGCAACTGTAAGTTTCTAAAAGACTTTTCATTGAGGTCACTGGCTTAAAGCTGGGAAGACGAAAAGGAAGGGAAATGAGTCAGGAGACCTGCCTAGTTCTATTCTTAGTCAGCATTCACGGAGGATGAATTACGATTGAGCGTTCGAGTACTTTTTATGTTTATCGCCGAAAGGCCGTTTTATGAATTATTTTTTTAAAAAAAGCTGTTTGCTGACAGTCTTTTTCAGCTGTGCATGTTATATTTCTTATGCACAAAACCCGGTTGAATTATCAGAAGTGGTCATTGCTGCGCCTAAGTTTCAAGAAAAATTGACTCGAACTGGTAAAGTAGTGACAATCATTGATTCAGCCCAGATTGCTCAATCAAGAGGAAAAAGTATTGTTGAATTATTGCAAACTCAAGCAGGGATTCAAAGTGTGGGTGCTCGAAGTGCTTGGGGTGCGAATCAAGAATTATATGTGCGGGGATCAAATACGGGACAGGTATTGGTTTTAATGGATGGATTTCCACTTAATGATCCTTCTCATATTTCTCAGGTATTCGATTGGAATCTTTTGGATTTATCACAGGTACAGCGGATTGAGATTTTGAAAGGGGGGCAATCCACTTTGTATGGTTCGGATGCCATGGCGGGTGTGATCAATATTGTGACGAATAAGAAAACAACAAAAAATAGGGAAGCATTCGCTTCCCTATCTGGCGGTTCATTTGGTTATTTTGCACCTGCCTTTTCCTTTCAAAAGAACTTTAAAAAAAATGTAATCACCCTGACGGGCTCATGGGTTCAGGCGAAAGGGTTTTCTGCTGCAGATGTGCCCAATGGAGAGGCAGATGGATTTCATCGTGAACAATTTCGATTGGCATGGACATCCTATTTGTCCGACAAATGGGAGTTAAACACGCAGGTCAAAGGCTCACAATATGCAGCAAATTTAGATGCGGGTCCATACACCGACGATTTGGATTATACGAGCAATGCACATGCATTTTCAGTCAATGGACAATTGAAATATGCTGGCAATTCGTCTGATTTCTATGCTCGATTTTTTAGCGATGTTTCAAGTCGTCGATTTGTAGACGATTCGACGTATGTGCCCCAGAATGCCTACACGAGTTACTATTTTGCTAACTATGCAGGTTTGAGTCAAGGACTTGAGGTGTATGGAAAGTCTTGGTTGCCTCAGGGAATTCAGGTAGTTTATGGGGCTGAATATCGTTGGCAAAATGCCTCTCAGTCGGATTATTATGATGGATTTGGCTATGGATATTCCTCACCGGAAATCAAGTCTGAACTTGCAAAGCAATCCATTTTGGCAGGATTTTTAACACTTCAAAAGGATTGGCATCATCTTGGGTTGGAAGTAGGAGGAAGAGTCAATCGTCAGTCGACTTTCGGAACATTTTCGACTTATTCAATAAATCCCTATTGGAAGATAACCGAAAAATGGAGGGTATTTGGGAATTTATATGCTGGATTTAAAGTGCCGTCCTTGTATCAATTGTTTTCGGCCTATGGCAATGAAAATTTAAGGCCTGAAAAGAGTAAAACAACAGAAATTGGAATTCAGTTCAAAAATAAGACAGATTTTTTGCGAATGGTTTGGTTTGATCATCGGGTAAGGGATGGAATAGGTTTTCAATCGAAAAATGAACCACCTTACGGCCAATATTATAACATTGCTTCCCAAAATAGTCAAGGCTTAGAAGTGGAAGGCAACATGATGCTAGGGAAAGTAAAAATTTCAGGAAATTATACCTATTTACATGGATCAACAGAGTTGCAAGAAAATGGGAAATGGACTGTAAAAGATTATTTAGTTCGCCGACCAAGTCAGCAATTTTCTCTTCAGATATCTGCTCCTCTTGCGCATAAATTATCTGGGAATGTAACCTATCAATATGTTGGTCAGCGAATCGATTTAGTATATGACGATGCCACTTTCGCTACGGTTCAGAAGGATTTGTCAGCCTACCACTGGTTAGACATTTCGCTGAATTACCAAATTAACAAAGCGATTAGTCTAAACGGAATGCTGAAAAATGTGCTCAACCAATCGATTGTCGAATTATATGGGTATAAAGGGATGCCGGTGGTATTTCAAGTAGGAGTATTTTTGGGGTTATGAGTTATGGGTTATGGCTTAAACCGCTCATAGATGTCTTTTCCTGAAAGCACATCTTTTCCGAAAAGTTCGATGTAATTCACAGAAGGCATGAATCCGGATTCGTCTACACTAACGAATACGCGTTTTAGGATTTGCATTTTGCCATTAATGGGGAAGAGGGCAACGGGGTTGCCGTCGGTGTGAATTTTAACGATGAATTTGCGTTTGCGATAGGCCAGAAAGTAGCCTTCGTAAGATTCTTCTTGACCTTTTATTTTGTCCGTATATAATCCGTAGGCCAAGGTGCGTTGCATGGTGGAAAGTTCTTCCTTTTGACCCTTTTCGGCATATCGAATCCAATAGGTGTGTACGGGATTTTTACTGTTTAAATTTTTGGTGGGCAGCAAATTTGCGTCGTATATGACAGCATTTGCGTTGGAGCTTCGTTGGATATAAAATAGTCGAAGCGGGGAATCAGGAGGGGTAGGGAAACGATCAATGTTGCTATTTGCTGAAAAGCTAAAAGCGCTAATAAATGAGAAAGCAAATAGCAACAAGAATCGGAACATGTAATCTAAAACAAATTAAGCGTTTTTAGATTCCATTAATTCAACGATATCGGCAGAGATACCTACAGAAGAGAAACCACCATCGTGGAAAAGATTCTGCATAGTAACTTTGCGAGTTAAGTCAGAGAATAAAGAAATTACATAGTCAGCACAGTCGTCGGCAGTTGCATTTCCAAGTGGCGACATCGAGTTTGCATACTCATAAAATGCGTTAAATCCACTGATACCAGTTCCAGCTGTTGTTTTAGTAGGTGATTGCGAAACAGTGTTCACACGAACTCCTTTGGCTTTTCCATAATGGTAGCCATAAGAACGAGCGATCGATTCAAGCATTGCTTTTGCTTGGGCCATGTCCGTATAATCTGGGAAAGAACGTTGCGCTGCAATGTATGATAACGCAACGACTGATCCACCTTGTGCGATGGCATCTTTCTTTTGCGCTACTTGCATCATTTTGTGAAAAGATAAAGCAGAAACATCTAAAGATTTCATGAACCATTCGTAATTTAAATCGCCATATTCGCGACCCTTACGGATGTTGGTGCTCATTCCTATCGAGTGTAAAACAAAATCAACAGGACCCCCTAAGAATTCCATTGATTCGTCGTATAAATTTTCTAAGTCTTCAATTGAGGTAGCATCTGCTCCAATGATTTTTGCACCACATGCTTCCGCTAATTTATTTATTTCACCCATTCTCATCGCTATAGGTGCATTTGTCAACGTAAAAGTGGCTCCTTCTTCATGAGCACGTTGCGCAATTTTCCAAGCGATTGAATTTTCATCTAATGCGCCAGAGATAATACCTTTTTTTCCTTTAAGTAATTGATAAGCCATAATGAATGGATAGCTGATGGTTTGAATTTCTAATTTAAGGCCAAAGTAACAAATTTTTTTGCAAAATTCGCTGAAATATTCCGTCTGAAACGGAATAATTGATCAAAAACCTTGAAATTCGAAAAATAATTGGTAAATTGCATCGATTTACAGCAGAAAGAGGGGTTTTGAATCCCTCTTTTTGTTTATCTGAAATGAGTAAACAAATGGATTTAGCAGGAAAAATTAAGGCGTGGGTGTTGAATTATGTGGGGGATGGGCCTTTGTTTTTGATAGATGTACAGGTGAGTGCTGGTATCAAAAGAAGTCAAATAACGATTTTAGTTGATACGGTAGCGGGTGTGACGATTGATGAATGTGCCTTATTAAGTAGAAAATTATCTTTTGTGATGGAAGAGGAGGTTTGGGTAGAAGGGGCTTATAATTTAGAGGTTTCTTCTCCGGGCGTGGATGCACCTTTGCAGTTTGGCTGGCAGTTTGAAAAGAACTTGGGAAGAAAGGTAAAAGTTTGGAGAAAAAAACTGGAGTCATTGGAAGGGGAATTAAAAGGATATAGTGAGACGGAAGTGGAGATTTTGCCCGAAAAGACTGTTAAGCATAGAAAAATTCAAGCCAAGGAAACGGTAAAGATTCCTTTGGTGGAAGTAGATAAAATAAAAGTTCAAGTTTCATTTTAAAAATAAATGCAATGAATAGTGCAGAATTGATTTCCTCTTTTGCAGATTTTGCTAAGGAAAAAAACATCGACAAGCCAACGATGATTTCCGTATTGGAGGAGGTATTTAGAACAATGATTCGTAAGAAATATGGTTCTGATGAGAATTTTAGTGTGATTATCAATCCAGAGAGTGGTGACCTAGAAATGTGGCGTACGCGTGAAATTGTGGATGATAATTCCGAAGATATTTGGGATTTTGATAAAATTCCATTGGCAGAGGCGAAAGAAATTGAGCCTGATTTTGAAATCGGAGAGGAAGTGGCTGAATTGATTAAATTGGAAGATTTTGGTCGTCGTGTAGTGCAAACTGCTCGTCAAACCTTGATTCAAAAAATCAAAGATTTAGAGAAAGAGAGCTTATTTGATAAATATAAAGATTTAGTAGGTGAATTAGTTACTGCTGAGGTTTACCAAACCTTGGGTCGAGAGTTGATTTTAATTGATGCTGATGATAATGAGTTGATTTTACCAAAAGCAGAAATGATTTCAAAGGATCGTTACAAAAAAGGTGATACCATTCGTGCGGTCATTCATAAAGTAGAAATGCTAAATGGAACACCTAGAATTATCATGTCGCGTACATCGCCGGTTTTCTTGGAGCGTTTGTTTGAACAAGAGATTCCAGAAATTTATGATGGAACCATTACCATTCGTAAAATTGTTCGTGAACCAGGTGAGCGTGCGAAAGTAGCGGTTGAATCCTATGATGACAGAATTGATCCGGTTGGTGCTTGTGTGGGGATGAAAGGATCACGTATTCATGGTATCGTACGTGAATTACAAAATGAAAATATCGACGTTATCAATTACACAGATAATTTAGAATTATTAGTGAGCAGAACCTTAAGTCCTGCGAAATTGAATTCCATGAAGATTGACAAAGAGCGTAAGCGCATTGCGGTGTATTTGAATTCAGATCAAGTTTCGATGGCCATTGGTCGTGGTGGTCAAAACATCAAATTAGCTGGTAAATTAGTGGGATACGAAATTGATGTATTCAGAGATGTACCAAAAGATGAGATGGATGATGAAGATGTAGAATTACAAGAATTTGCTGACGATATCGATTCGTGGATTTTAGAAGAATTACACAAAATTGGTTTAGATACAGCAAAACAGGTTTTAGCCCTTTCAAAAGAAGAGTTAGAGCGTAGAACAGAATTAGAAGAAGAAACGATCGAAGAAATACTTGATATTTTACGATCAGAGTTTGAATAAAAAATAAATTGAATTAAAGTATTTATGGCAGAAGAAAAAACAATGCGATTGAGCCTTGTAGCAAAGCAAATTAATGTGGGAACGGCAACGATTCTACAATTTCTTTCTGCTAAAGGTCATAAGGTCGATAATAATCCGAATGCTAAATTAAATTTTGAACAACTGAGTATGTTGGCCAATGAATATGGGGCACATCATATTTTGGAAAACTCTGAGGTTGCTAAGAAACCGGTAGAGGCGGAAGAAGTCGTTCAAAATGTAGTGGTTGAAACACCTAAGGTTGAAGAACCAAAGGTAGAGGAAAAGGCTCCTGAGCCTAAAGAGGTAGCTTCAAGTCCTGTAGAGGAGACTTCTGCACCTGAATCAGTTGATTCACCAGCAATTCCGGGATTGAAAATTTTAGGTAAAATAGAATTGGATGGAAAAGGGAATCCTGTGCGTCCTAAACCAGAACCTAAAGTTGAAAAGCCTGTAGAGACACCCAAAGTGGAACCAGAAGTTCCAGTGGCGAAAGTTGTTGAACAGGCTCCACAAGTAGAAGAAAAAATTGAAGAGGTAAAGGCAGTAGAAGCGGAAGTGGTTGTTCCATCGGTTCCAGAAGCAGAAGCTCCAGAGGAAATTGAATTGATTGAGGCAAAAGGAGAAACGCTTAAGGGTTTAACGGTGTTGGGTAAAATTGAATTACCTGTTAACAATGACCGTGGAGGTGATAGAAAGCAGAAAAGAAAGCGTATTATTAAAGATGAAAAGCTGAAGCCTTCAGGAAGTCAAGATAACCGTAACCAGGGCCAAGGAAATAATCCGAACAATAACAACCGAAATAAAGATTTCAAAAAAGGAGGAAATAATACTCCTCAAAAAGTAGTACCTAAAGAAGAACTTTCTGAAAAAGATATTCAGGAGCAAATTCGTGCCACAATGGCACGATTGCAGAATACTTCTGCTAAGCAAAACTTCGGTGCAGATAAGCGTAGAGAGAAACGTCAACAACGTGCTGAAGCAGAGGAATTACGTCAATTAGCGCAAGAGGAAGAGTCGAAAATCTTAAAAGTAACAGAATTTATTTCTGCGAGCGACTTGGCATCTTTGATGAATGTTTCTGTCAATGAAGTCATTTCAACTTGTATGAGTTTGGGAATGTTCGTTTCCATCAACCAGCGTTTAGATGCGGAGGCCATAACAATCATTGCCGATGAATTTGGTTATGAAGTAAGTTTTGTGTCTGCGGAAGAGGAAATTGAAGCAAGTGAGGTAGAGGAGGAAGATGATGAGGCAGATTTATTGCCAAGAGCACCTATTGTGACCATTATGGGTCACGTTGACCACGGTAAAACATCTTTATTGGATTATATCCGTCGTTCAAAAGTTGCAGCCGGTGAGGCAGGAGGTATTACGCAACATATTGGTGCGTATTCCGTACAAACTGATTCTGGTAAGAAAGTTACATTTTTAGATACTCCTGGTCACGAAGCCTTTACTGCCATGCGTGCTCGTGGTGCAAAGGTAACAGACGTAGTCATTATTGTGGTTGCTGCCGATGATTCGGTGATGCCTCAAACAAAAGAAGCGATTAATCACGCAATGGTGGCCAATGTGCCGATTATTTTTGCGTTCTCTAAAATTGATAAGCCAGGTGCTAACGCAGATAAAGTTCGTGAAGAATTAGCTGCAATGAACATGTTGGTGGAAGATTGGGGCGGTAAATACCAGTCACAGGAAATTTCTTCTAAATCTGGCCTTGGTGTGAATGATTTATTAGAAAAAGTATTGCTTGAAGCAGAAATGTTGGATTTGAAAGCAAATCCAAACAAGCGTGCAACAGGTTCAGTGATTGAAGCTGAATTAGATAAAGGAAGAGGATATGTTACTACCTTATTGGTGCAAGCAGGTACCTTGAAAGTGGGAGACATGATGTTGGCGGGCGATAATTATGGTCGTGTAAAGGCGATGTTTGATCACTTGGGACATAAAGTTACCAAAGCTGGACCAAGTACGCCTGTTCAGGTTTTAGGTTTAAATGGTGCTCCTCAGGCAGGTGATAAATTGATTTGTTTAGAAAATGAGCGGGAGGCAAAAGAAATTGCGAACAAACGTGAGCAAATTTTACGTGAGCAATCACTGAGAACTCGTAAGCACATCACCTTGGAAGAAATCGGTCGTCGTAAGGCAATTGGTACGTTTCATGAATTAAACGTGATTATTAAAGGTGACGTGGATGGTTCAGTAGAGGCACTTTCTGACTCGTTATTGAAATTATCTACCGACGAAGTTCAGGTGCGTATTTTACATAAAGGTGTTGGACAGGTTTCTGAATCCGATGTTTCCTTAGCGATTACTTCAGATGCGGTCATTATAGCCTTCCAAGTTCGTCCATCGGTTAATGCACGTCGTTTAGCAGAATCTGAGCAAATTGAAATAAGAACCTATTCAGTCATTTATCAGGCAATTGATGATATCAAAGCTGCGATGGAAGGTTTATTGGCTCCTAGTTTTGAAGAAGTGATTACGGCCAATATTGATGTCCGTGATGTATTTAAAATTTCTAAAGTGGGAACCGTTGCAGGTTGTTACGTATTAGATGGAACGGTAAAACGTGCTAATAAAATACGTGTTATTCGCGACTTCGTAGTGGTCCATGAAGGAGAAATTTCAGCATTGAAGCGTTTCAAAGACGATGTTCAGGAAGTAAAATTCGGTTATGAGTGTGGTTTATCCATCAAAGGTTTCAATGACCTTCAAGTGGGTGATAACATCGAATGTTATGAAATGAAAGAAGTGAAGCGAACGCTTAAGTAAGTTATGGGTTATGGGTTATAAGTTATGAGATTTTTAAATTTATACTAATTTATAACACATAACTCATAACACATAACTCATAACACATAACTCATAACTCTAAGAAAATAGTTCCTTCAAATTATGTGTCTTAAAAAACACAAACACCACGGATGCAATCAATCCGAAGAATAAAAATCCTAAGGTAATCAGTGAGCGTTTGGGTTCTGTTTTATTAACAGGAACTTGAGCTGGTTCAAGGATTTTGATGACAGGTACTTGTCGCTGTACTTTGATTTTAGAATCTTCAACCTGTGTACTAATCGTATTGTAAATATTGTAGGCAACATCTACTTCATATTGGAGTTTTTTCTCCATATCACGTGCTACATTTAAGAAGATATTTCTATTTTGATCTTGGTAGGAAGAAAGATTGAAAAGTGCCTTGTCATAGGCATCTTTTGCTTCATTTTTTCTGTTTGTAAGAAATTCTAATTCTGTTTTAGCCTTTTGTGTACGATATTTTGTAACGTAATTTGTTAAATAATTTTGCGTATATGTTGCAACTGAAGTTGCTGCAACCGGATCTGTCATTTTTACGGAAATCGTAATGACACCAGATTTTTTATCAATATCTGCCGAAATTCT
>JBEGQV010000052.1:0-17471 GCA_041180785.1 Bacteroidota bacterium
TCCGAAAGCTAGTATCGATGTTTTTTACCTGCATCCGATGATTCAAAAACCAGAGTTTTTAAATGATGAGGTTTCAGAAGAAAGTATATCAGGATTGTATATGCAAAACTGGAAAATTGGAAAGACACAAACTTTGGATATTTATGGGATGTATTTGCAATCCAATTTAAGAGAATATATGTACCAAAAAGGACTGGAAAAGCGATTGACCACGGGTGTTCGATTGGTGAAGCCCTCTGGACATTGGCAATATATTTTTGAAAATGCGATGCAAACCGGTACGTTTAATGACCTCACCATTCGGTCATTTATGTCGATTTGGGAATTGGTTTATACGTCTAATAATAAATGGTTTTTTGCCTTTAGTGGTACCTATGTTCCAGGAGATAAAGATCCTAATGACCACTATTTAGGGACGTTTAATACCCTGTTTGCCAAACCACCGTTTGGACAAACGGTGGCACTGAATATTACCAACATGGTGAATTTTAGTCCTTACATTAAATATCAATTTCATCCAAAGAGTTTTATTATTTTCCGTAACTCAATTGTGAGCAGAGAAAGTACTGAAGATGGGATCTATACCCCTAATATGAGTCAATTGAGGCCTATTGCAGGTAAAATGATTTCTTCCTCGAGTAGAAAAGTGACAGATATGTATGTGATTGAATGGAATTTTTTTCCACATAAAACCATTCAAACTCTATTAGAATTTGGGTATTCAAAGGCGGGAGATTACCTGAAGGATACCGGTCCGGCAAAAGATGTAACCTATATTGCTTGGCGCGGAGCTTATCGTTTTTAAAGGCAAAATTTTAATTTTCGTCGATAAATTAACATATGTTAATATTTTCTCTCATTTTATTAATTAGTTTTGCAGTCTAAACAACATATAAAAATGAAAAAAGTATTTATCGCATCCTTGTTATTTGTTGCAGCAACCTTCACTGGCGTTGCTCAAACGTTTAAAATCGACAAAGCTCACTCAAAGTTGGGTTTTTCAGTAGTTCACTTAAGCATCTCAGATGTTGAAGGTTCATTTAAAATTACTGATGCAACGTTGACATCTTCTAAAGATGATTTTTCTGATGCATCTTTTGCTTTAACAGCAGACGTGAATTCTGTAAATACAGACAACGAAAGAAGAGATGGTCACTTAAAATCGGCTGATTTCTTTGATGCTGCTAAGTTTCCAACAATCACATTTAAATCAAAATCATTTACAAAAGTAGCTGATCGAAAATATAAGTTAGTAGGTGATTTAACAATTCACGGTGTAACGAAAGCGATCACTTTAGATGCAACCTTGAATGGCACTACCAAAAACCGTGAAGGTAAGAAAGTAGCTGGCTTTAAAGTAACGGGTTCTTTAAACCGTACTGCCTTCGGTGTAGGTTCTATGCCTGCTGCAATGGTTGGAGAAGAAATTGAATTAAAAGCTTCTGGAGAATTTATCCAAGAGTAATTTTAGATACAATTTATTAAAAAGGGCGGTTATCGCCCTTTTTTTATGCTTTTTTTCGAACTAAATACAAAAGAATAAAGCAAATCAAGCCATTAATAATTAATTTGGAGAATCCGAATCCACCAAATAGTTCTTGTGCTTTTGCCTCCAAGACAAAAGTGATGATGGGTGACGCGATACAAATAAATGGCACATATTTGTCTTTTATGGCCGTTTTGGTGAAAAGTCCGAAGGAGAAAAGTCCCAACAAGGGTCCATAGGTATAGCCTGCCAAATTAAATACGGCGGCAATTAATTCTTGGTTATTGAATAAGTGGAATAAGCCAATGACTACCACAAATAGGGCAGAGAATCCTAAGTGCACATAATGTTTGATTTTATGGCGCTTTTCCTCTTTGAATTTCTCAATCGATAAGAAATCGATGCAGAAAGAAGTTGTTAAAGCGGTTAAAGCAGAATCTGAGCTTGCATACGTTGCAGCAATGATTCCTAACAAGAAAGTTACTGCAGCCAAAGTCCCAAACTCTCCAGAAAGAGCTAGTCCAGGATATAAACTATCTGTTTGAGTTGGGATGTCCAATCCTTTTGCATTGGAGTAGAGGTATAATAAAGCACCCAACGCCAGGAATAATAAGTTGATCAAAACAAGTACCCAATAGAACCAAAACATGTTTTTTTGAGCTTCACCAATGGATTTGCAGGTAAGGTTTTTTTGCATTAAATCTTGGTCTAAACCTGTCATGACGATCGCAATGAACACCCCAGCTAAGAAGTCTTTTCCAAAGAAATGAGGGGAAGAGAAGTCCCATTCGAACATTTTTCCGTATTTGGAATCGCTAATGGTTTGTATCATTTCACCCACATTAAAGTGCATTTGTTGCATGACCAGGTAGATGGTAATGAACAAGGCAACCAGTAGAAAAACGGTTTGTAGGGTGTCGGTATAAATAATGGTTTTAACACCTCCTTTGTGTGTATAAATCCAAATTAGTAGGATGGAAACAAATACGGTGATGAAAAAAGGAACGCCTATGGGTTTAAAAATAGCTAAATGCAGCACATTTACGGCTAAAAATAGTCGCGCTGCTGAACCAATTGTTCTCGATAATAAAAAGAAAGCTGAGCCTGTTTTATATGACCAAAAGCCAAATCGTTTTTCAAGATAGCCATAAATGGAAATCAGATTTAACTTGTAATAAAGAGGCATTAATACAGCTGCAATGGTTAAATATCCAATGGAGTGTCCGAGGATGATTTGAAAATAGGTAAATGCCGTTTTGCCAACTGCCCCAGGCACCGAAATAAAAGTAAGTCCCGAAATGGAGGTGCCAATCATTCCAAAAGCAACAAGCCACCAGGGAGATTGACGATTAGCTGTGAAAAAGGAGTGGGTATCTGCCCCTTTTGAGGTAAAATAGGAAATGGCAATTAAAATTCCGAAATAGATGATTAAAATCCCAACAGCTAATTCAACAGACATAGCGAAATAAATTGATTTATTTTTTAAATTTGTTTTTGGCAAATTTTCAATCTCAAAAATATGCAATTCTTATCTAATAATATTTCAAGAACACATATTTCTTTTTCCCATCAAGAACAATGGAAAGAGGAAACAGAGGTATTGTTTGAAGAGGAATTACTGGAAAATCACCAATTAATTGTTTTCAATGATGAGGTAAATACGTTTGAATATGTGATTTTGACACTCATGGAAGTATGCGAGCATACCATTGAACAAGCAGAGCAATGTACCTTGCAAATTCATTTTAAGGGGAAATGTGGCGTTAAAACAGGGACCTATGAAGAGTTAGCATTGATGAGAAATGAAATTTGCAGAAGAGGAATTTCTGCAGAAATAGATTAATTGGGATGAATCAAAATCAATATCCGTCTAAAATTATTGAACAGGCTGTAGAGGAAATTTCTAAATTGCCCGGAATAGGTAAAAAATCTGCTTTACGGTTAGCCTTACATTTATTGAAAAGGCCTGAAATTCAATCGGTTCAATTGGCTTCTTCCATTGTGAAGCTTCGAACAGAGACGAAATTTTGTACGACCTGCCATATGATCTCTGATGAAGCGCTTTGTGGCATTTGTACAAGTAACAAGCGAGATGAAAGTATCTTGTGTGTGGTGGAGGATGCCAAAGATGTGTTGGCGATTGAGAATACGGGTCAATTTAATGGTATTTACCATGTCTTAGGCGGAATTATTTCACCGATGAGTGGTATTTCCCCCTCAGATTTGATGATTGATTCTTTGCTTAAACGAGTAGAAAAAGGAACAATAGAAGAAGTAATTATTGGGTTAAGTCCCACCATGGAAGGAGATACGACAGCCTTTTATTTAACAAAAAAATTACGAGAGTTTTCAGTAAAAATTTCAACCATCGCACGAGGCATACCAATTGGTGGTGACCTTGAATATACGGATGAAATTACACTGGGTAGAAGTATAGTTTCACGCGTTACTTATGAATAAATAAGATGAAAAGATCAGGATTTTTGCAAAAAACATTAGGATTAGTAGGAGCAGGGCTTCTATTTCCTAAAATGATGAACGCATCTGCTAAGGTGTTAGTGAGTGAGGCTTCACTTGAGTCAGCACCATTTTCATTGCCTACTTTGGACTATGATTATAAAGCATTAGAGCCACATATTGATGCATTGACGATGGAGATTCATCACAGTAGACACCATAAGGCATATGTGGATAATTTGAACAAGGCTTTACAATCAACCGACTTAGCAAGTAAGTCATTAGAAGAGATTTTAGGTTCAATCAGTAAAGCACCAATTGCTGTTCGCAACAATGGGGGCGGACATTGGAATCATCGTTTTTTCTGGAAAGTGATTGGGCCTGCTACGGGTTCAAAACCCTCTAGTGCATTGGAAAATCAAATTGTGAAGGATTTTGGTTCATTAGAAAACCTTAAAACAGAATTTAACAAGGCGGCGATGTCGAGATTTGGTTCAGGTTGGGCCTGGTTGGTGCTTAAAGATGGTAAATTACAAATAGGTTCAACTGCTAACCAAGATAATCCATTGATGGATATTTCAGATGTAAAAGGTAAACCAGTTTTGGCCTTAGATGTTTGGGAGCATGCTTATTATTTAAAATATCAGAACAAACGAGTAGAATATGTAAATGCCTTTTGGAATGTAATCAATTGGGATTTTGTTTCTGCACAATTTACAAACTAACATAAATGAAATTATTAGATGAAATCCCTTCGTTGGATTTAAAGGATTTTACAGGGGGTGATCCGGTAAAAAAAGCAAAATTTGTTCAAGATTTAGGTGCTGCATTCAATAATATTGGATTTGTAGCTATCAAAGGTCATGGATTAACGGATGATTTTACCAAAAATCTATACCAAACTGTTGAGCAGTTTTTTCAATCAGCCGATGCATTAAAGCAACAATATGAAATTCCAGGCATTGCTGGTCAACGTGGATATGTTGGTAAAGGAAAAGAAACGGCTAAAGGGTTTAAAGTGCCAGATTTAAAGGAGTTTTACCATGTTGGACAAGTCCATCGAAATGATGGTGATCCCGTTTGGAGTGAATACCCCCACAATGTTTTTCCTGCAGAATATCCAGCTTTTGGACAATTAACAGTTGAAGCCTATCAAACCTTAGAAAATGCAGGGAAAGCGATGTTACGAGCTATTGCCTTGTATTTGGAACTTCCGGAAGATTATTTTGAAGAAAAAGTAAAATACGGTAATTCCATTTTGCGAGCAATTCATTATTTCCCGATTCCCAATCCAGATGCCTTGCCAGAGGGAGCTGTTCGCGCTGCTGCGCATGGCGATATCAATTTAATTACGCTCTTGATGGGTGCTTCTGCAGAGGGCTTAGAAGTATTGCGTACGGATGGTAAATGGATACCTATTACTGCCTTACCAGATCAGGTGGTTGTGAACGTGGGTGACATGTTAGATCGTTTGACAAATCATAAATTGAAGTCGACAATCCATCGAGTTGTTAATCCACCTCGCGAAAAAATGGGTACTTCAAGGTATTCCATACCTTTCTTCATGCATCCGCGTTCTGAAATGGATTTAACTTGTTTGGAATCTTGTGTTGATGCTTCAAATCCTAAAATTTATACGGATATGTCTGCAGGAGAATTTTTAGAAGAGCGATTGATTGAATTAGGTTTAAAGAAAAAATAACATGTTTAAAAGGCCAAAACATACCGATTTTCTATGGGATGTCCTTGTTTTGGCCTTTACTTCTTTTGGAGGTCCTCAGGTTCATTACGCACTTTTTATAAAAAAATTAGTCACTGATAAAAAATATTTATCAGAAGAAGATTTTTTAGAAATTCAAGCACTCTGTTCCGTTTTACCCGGACCAACCTCTACCCAAACCATCACTGCCATTGGTTTTAAAAAAGGTGGCCCTGTTTTAGCTTACTTGACTTTATTGGTTTGGATTACGCCCGCAGTATTTATTATGACCCTGGCGGCATATGGCATGACCTATTTAAAAAATAAGGCAATTTTGGATTATGTACTTCCTGTTGGAATTGGTTTAATCATTCAAGCTGGATTCCAAATGGCCCAAAAAGTGATAAAAGGTTGGCTTTATTATTTGTTGATGTGTTTGACCTTTATCATTGGAGTTTATTTTCAAAGTCCCTATATTTTCCCATTTACCATTTTAATGGGCGGCTTTGTTTCATCGCTAAATTTTGATCGCTTTCCGAAGCAAAATAAACATAAAATGGTCATTCCATGGGCAAATTTCAATTTGTATTGGGGTTTTGGACTTGGATTAGCCATTTTAGGACATTTTACGGATTATTTTCCCATTCAATTATTTGAGAATTTTTATCGAAATGGCAGTTTGGTCTTTGGTGGTGGACAAGTGTTAGCCCCAGTTCTCTTTACTGAATTTGTTGAATTTAAGCATTTAATACCTGCTGATGATTTTTTGACAGGGATGACACTCAGCCAATCTTTACCTGGTCCCGTTTTTGCCTTAACTTCTTATTTAGGGGTTATATTAATGAAAGATTATGGACTTTTTGGTGAATTAATGGGAAGTGCAATTGGCGCTTTAGGAATTTTTTTACCAGGTACATTTTTGATATTTTTTATTATACGAATATGGAGCCAATTGAAGCAATATCGATTCATTAGGGCCTCATTGGCTGGTATCCAGGCATCTAGTGTGGGATTAACCTTTGTGGCTGTGTTTTTGTTTTTACAGCCTATAATTGAAAAAAGCGACTACATTTCTCTTGGAATTGTAATCGCTTCGTTTTTAATTGCCCAATTTACCAAACTGCCTAGTATTTTACTTTTTGCCTTTGGCTTATTGTTTGGAATTTGGTTTCATGCTTAATGCAATAAGTTTAATAAATATTGTCCGTATCCACTTTTCACCAATGGAGTAGCGATTTTCTTTAATTGAGCTGCATCAATATATCCCATGCGGTAAGCAACTTCTTCAATACAGCCAATTTTGAGTCCTTGTCGCTCTTCAATGACCTGTACAAATTGTCCGGCCTGCATCAAAGAAGCAAATGTACCTGTATCTAACCAAGCAGTACCTCTATTTAGGATTCCAACGGATAATTTACCTTTTTCTAAATAGACCTTATTGACATCCGTAATTTCATATTCTCCTCTCGGAGACGGAGCAATATTTTTAGCAATTTCTACTACTTCATTATCATAAAAATAGAGTCCAGGAACTGCGTAATTTGATTTGGGTTGTTTTGGCTTTTCTTCAATGGAAAGCACTTTGTTGTTTGCATCAAATTCAACCACACCATATCTTTCCGGATCATTTACAGAATAGGCAAATACAACTCCTCCCTCAGGATTATTGTTGGCTTGTAATAATTTGCTTAAACCTGCACCATAAAAAATATTATCGCCTAAAATAAGAGCAACTTTATCCTTTCCAATGAATTTTTCTCCAATGACAAATGCCTGAGCTAATCCATTTGGTTCTGGCTGAACTGCGTATTCAAATCTACATCCTAATTCTTCACCTGTTCCTAATAATTTTTCAAAATGAGGTAAGTCGTGTGGTGTTGAAATTATTAAAATTTCTTTGATCCCTGCTAACATTAAAATGGATAAGGGATAATAAATCATTGGTTTGTCGTAAACAGGCATTAATTGCTTACTAACAGCCAAGGTTAATGGGTGCAAACGCGTTCCTGAGCCACCCGCTAAAATAATTCCTTTCATTTTTTTCTAGCGATTTTGATACATTTTTTCATAATAATTTTGGTAATTACCAGAAGTTACTTCAAGAAGCCACTTTTCATTGGATAAATACCAATCGACTGTTTTATTCAAGCCTTCTTCAAATTGTAAGGAGGGTTTCCAACCCAATTCATTCATGATTTTAGTGGCATCGATGGCATATCGTAAATCATGTCCTGCACGGTCGGTTACATAAGTAATTAATTTTCTTGATTCTCCTGCCTCACGATTGAGCTTTTGATCCATGATATCACAAAGCAAATGGACTAAATCAATATTTTTCCACTCATTAAATCCACCAATATTATAAGTTTCACCATCTTTTCCGTCATGAAAAACCGTGTCAATTGCTCTTGCATGATCTATCACAAACAACCAATCTCTTACATTTTCACCTTTTCCATAAACGGGCAAAGGCTTCTTTTGTAAAATATTGTGAATCATTAATGGGATTAATTTTTCTGGGAAGTGGTTGGGTCCATAATTGTTCGAGCAATTGGTGATTACCACAGGTAGTTTATATGTTTCATGAAAGGCACGTACAAAGTGATCAGAACTTGCTTTAGAAGCAGAGTAAGGTGACCTAGGGTCGTATGGAGTTGTTTCTGTGAAAAAATCCTTTGGATCATGTAATTCACCATAAACTTCATCGGTTGAAATGTGGTAAAATCGTTTACCTTCAAATTGCCCATTCCAATGTTTTTTAGCAGCTTGTAAAAGATTTACTGTGCCAATAACATTCGTTTTTACAAAAGCCAATGGATCATGAATGGAGCGATCTACATGCGATTCCGCAGCCAAATGCAAAACGCCATCAAATTGGTGCTTGGCAAACAATTGGTCAATCGCCTCTGCATCTGTGATGTCGGCTTTGATAAATTGATAATTGGGTGACTGAGCAATGTCTTCATTGTTAGCCAAGTTGCCCGCATAAGTTAAGGCATCCAAATTGAAGATTTGGTAGTTGGGGTATTTGTTGACAAACAATCGAACAACATGGGAACCAATAAATCCGGCTCCTCCAGTGATTAAAATTTTTTTCATTTGTTTGATGGTAAATTTTGTTGCCAGGTCCACGCATCTTTTAAAGCCTCTTCAAGGCTTTTTTGAGCTTTCCATTGCAATATTTGTTCAGACTTGGAGGTATCTGCATAAACAGCTGTGATATCACCTGCTCTTCTGGGTTTAATTTCGTACTTTACTTGAATACTATTTGCTTTTTCAAAGGCTAAAATTACTTCCATGACGGAAGAACCTTTACCTGTTCCAATGTTAAAAACATCATAGAAAGAATCATCTGATTGCATATTAGCAAATTCTAATGCTTTTACATGCGCTGCAGCTAAGTCACACACATGAATATAATCTCTGATGGCTGTGCCATCAGGAGTTGGGTAGTCGGTGCCATATACAGCAAGCGGACCCCTTAATCCAGCAACTGATTGGGTTAAGAATGGAATTAAGTTTGCCGGTACTCCTAAAGGTAATTCTCCAATTAATCCACTTTCATGTGCACCAATTGGGTTGAAATATCGTAAAGCGATGGCATGTAACTTTTCTCCGGCACGCACGGTGTCTGAAAGAATTTCTTCACAAATTTGTTTAGTGTTCCCATAGGGTGAAACAGCAGGTTTAACGGGTGAAGTTTCTGTTACAGGCAAGCTGTCGGGCTCCCCATAAACGGTGCATGAGGATGAGAAAACAATGTTTTTAACACCATGTTGTAGCATTACTTTTAATAATTGAATGGTGCTCATTAAATTGTTTTCGTAATATTTAAGCGGATTTTGAACCGACTCACCTACAGCTTTGTCGGCAGCAAAATGGATTACTCCTTGAATTTGATGTTTGGTAAAAATTTGTTGAAGAAGATTTAAATCGTTTGCGTCACCTTCATAATAAACGACCGAATGATTGGTTATTTTCTCTAAATTTTGAATGACCTTTTTGTCAGAATTGGCAAAGTTGTCCAAAATGATGGGTAAATAGCCATTTTCTTTTAAATTCACATAAGTATGTGAACCAATAAACCCTGCTCCACCGGTTATTAATACGTTCATTTTTTCGATTTAACTTCAAATTTACTTTTTTATTAGAAGTATAAAAAATATATTCTGGTGATATACTTATTAATCACATAAAAACAGATTAATTTTACACTAAAATAATGATTGCATGAGTACATCTATTAAGGCTATGATTCAATTGCTCGATGATACGGACTCGGAAGTCGTGCAACATATTGAAGACCAAATACGCTTCAAGGGCGTAGAAATGATTCCTTTTCTTGAAAAAGAATGGGAAGAAGCAGGTTTAAATCCAATTTTGCAGCAAAAGATTGAAAATCTCATTCATGATTTACAATTCGAATTGGTTAAAACTCGTTTGAAAGTTTGGAAAGAAATTGGAGGGATGGATATCATGGAAGGATTTTGGATTATTTCTACCTATCGATATCCGGATTTTTCCTTTTCGACCTTGAAAGAAGAATTGGATCAAATTTATTATGAAATTTGGCCTCATATTCGGGAAAATTTGCATCCCATCGATCAAATAAAAGTGATGAATTCAGTGTTTTTTGACCAATTAAAGTTTGGCGCGAATACTAAGAATTTTCATGCAATTACCAATTCATTTATAAACGTTGTTCTGGAAAATCGAAAGGGAAACCCCATCTCTCTTTGCGTAATTTACATGTATTTAGCCCAAAAATTGGGATTCAAGGTATATGGGGTTAATCTGCCAAACTTATTTGTGTTGACCTACAAACATGAAGCTATTCAATTTTATATCAACGTGTTTAATCGGGGTTTAATATTTAATAAAGTGGATATTGATAATTATTTGGCACAATTAAACTTACCTCAAAACGATGCATATTACCAGCCTTGTTCCAATATTGAAATTGTAAGACGTGTCTTCAGAAATTTAATCATGGCCTACGAAAAAGCAGGTGAAGAAGAGCGAAAAAAAGAGGTCGAACAATTGATTAAGTTGTTGGATGATTAGGCACTGCAACACAAGTGGTGAATAGCTCGTTTTGTGTATAATAAAGGGTGAAATCAACTCGTTTTTCAGGTGTTATGACGTGTGCAACAAAAGAGTCACCATTGAAGTTGATTGCAATTTGTTCTCGAAAACTTAAGCCTTTTTTTCCAAAAGACTTGTAAATGGCTTCTTTGATACACCAAGAAAGCGTTATTTGTAGTGGTGATTGAAATATGAGCAATTCCTGAGCATTTAAAAATCGAGCAGCTATTTTTTCTTTAGACCGATGGTTGGACTCAATGTCAATACCAATTTCATTTGTTTGAGAAAGGGCACATGCAGCAAATTTGGACGTGTGCGTAAATGAAAAATGAATTTCATTTTTCAAGACGGGTTTCCCTTCATGATTGTAAATAATAGGACTTATGGGTATTTGTAATCGATTGAACTCATTTCCTAACAAAAATCTGCAAGCAAGTGATTCTTTTTGTTTTTGACTACTTGAGGTTCTATTGGTTATGTCTCCAATAAGATCAGGAGGAGTATTTGCCAGATAATAATCTACATCCTCTATGATTTCCCATGTTTGCATCGAAATTTCTTGAGGTAAATTGGGAATGGGATTGAAATAAAATGGCATTAAATCATGGGAATGAATCTAAAATTAACAATTTGTTGGTAATTTTGAGCAATGCAAGTTGAAAAAATAGATACATTTTCCGGACACCGTGGTGGAGTATATGCCTTGTCGAAAGGAGAGCAGCCTGAAGTTTTTTTTTCCGGTGCTGCAGATGGAATGCTGGTAAAATGGAATCTTTCAAAACCTGATGTGGGCAAAGCAATTGCTCAATTTCAACGAGGAATTTTTGCCATTCATTATGTTGCAGACTTTAATCAATTGTGGATTTCAACTCATTTAGAAGGGATACATGTGATTGATTTGATCAGTTTGAAGGAAATTTTTTCTTTCGCAGAAACAAATCATTCTATTTTTTCTTTTGAGCAGGTTGGACACTTGATTTTTGCAGCTCATAGTGGGGGAGGAATGCATGTCTTTGATGTTAAAACCTGTAAGCTTGTGCAATCTTCATCTCTTAATCCATTCAGTATCCGAAAGATCATCAAATTATCAGATGAACTATTGTTGGTTGCATCTTCGAATGGAAAAATATTGACGATTAATGCAGAATTCCAAGTGATACATGAAGTAGATGCTCACCAACAAACGGTATTTTCAATGGCTTTTTTAAGCAATCAACAACAATTAATTTCCGTTGGAAAAGATGCTAAAGTGAAAAAGTGGGATGTTGTGGATGGACAACTAAAGATGCTGAGTGAATTAGTCGGGCATATTTTCACTATTCATGATGTGGTGACTCAACCAAGTGGGGATTTTTTTGCTACTTCCAGTATGGATAAGACGATTAAAATTTGGGATGCAAATGAATTTAAATTAGTAAAAGTAATCGATCAAAAGCGACACGGTGGCCATAAAAATTCTGTTAACAAATTGTATTGGTCTGATTATCAAGACTTTTTAGTTTCTGCATCTGATGATAAAAATATTTCAGTTTGGAAATTAAATTCTTAAAATTCTTTAAATTGCAATATGAATCAATTGATTGAACTTCCAGACGTTTCGTTTTCCAAGTCATTTCGTGGTTATTCTGTAAATGATGTAGAGGCCTATCTTCAGCAGATGCAAGAAGTAGTAGCACATGCTAATCGTATGTCTGCACAAATGAATGAGCAGATAACGGCGCTACAAAAAGAAATTAATCGATTACAAGAGGCAGAAAATGCCTTAATTAGAGCTTTGAATTTGGCTGAAGATGCCAAAGAAAGTCTTCGTTTAAAAGCAGAAAATGAGTCTAAAGAATTATTAGCCTCTGCTAAAAAAGAAATAGAAAAGATGCGTTTGCTTTTTGAACAGGAAAAAATACAACAAAAAGAGCAGTTGAAAAAGGAGATCTTGGAGCAAGAAAGGGCGTTTTTGCAACTTAAGGAGGCTCAAAAAGTGATTGCCTCACAATTGTTAGATATTTCAAAAGTGACAATGCATAAAGTCGGGGAGTGGGAGAAAGTAGGGAAGAAGGAAGAAGTTAGAAGTAACAAGGAAGAAGGGGTAGGTAAGAAGGAGGTCCAAAAGAGAAGAGGGAGGCCCGTGGCTAAAAAGGTAGAAGGTAAGCCTTTAGGCAAAAAGAAAAGCCCAGGTCGACCTAAGAAAATTGATCCTGCAACAGAAGTTGAAGATGGATTACCTACCTTAGGAAAGGTATTAGAGGCCTATGCAAAATCCAATCAGCCAAAGGGGAAAATAGCAGATATGAATTAGGATGAAAGAGGTATTAACGATTTCATTAGATAAAGTTCGATTTTGGGGCTTTCATGGGGTTTTTCCAGAGGAAAAAGTGTTAGGGAATTGGTTTACTGTGTCGTTGAAAGTTAGTGTCATGTCAGCTCAAAAAGTAAACGAGTTAGATCAAACAATCGATTATGGCAGCTTGTATCAATTGGTGAAAATTGAAATGCAACAACCTACAGCATTATTAGAGCAATTAGCAGAACGAATTAAACATAAAGTAGTTCATCAATTTGGAAATATTTCTAAATTAGAACTTGAAATCCAAAAACAGCAACCTGCCATTGGATTATTGGATGGAAATAGTAGTATTCGATTAACGGTCGACTTATAAGAATTTATGAAACACCAGGTAACGATTAAGGACTTAGCTAAGCAATTGAATGTTTCAGTTGCAACGGTTTCTCGTGCCCTGCGTGATTTGCCTGATATTCATCCCGATACAAAAAAAGCTGTTTTAGATTTAGCTGCTGAATTGGATTATCAACCAAATGTATTAGCCACCAGTTTGGTGAAAAGTAAAACAAAAACCTTGGGTTTAGTTGTGCCTGATTTGGGATATCATTTCTTTTCCACGATTACTAAGGCAATTGAGGAAGCCGCTTTAAAGGCTGGCTATTCTGTATTGATTACGCAGACCCAAGAATCCTATGAACGGGAATTAATCAATATTCAAAATTTATTGCGTTCGCAAGTGGAAGGAATTGTGATTTCTTTGTCGCGTGAAACCAAGAATTTTGATCACCTCATCCGATTACAAAAACGTGGAATGCCCTTGGTGTTTTTTGATCGGAATGCTGAAGATATTCATGCAAGCAAAGTAATGGTTGACAACGAAGTGTCGGCCTATGAAGCAGCTAAACACTTGATTGATAATGGGTGTAAGCGGGTTGCATTTGTGGCCGGACCCACAAATGTTTCTGTGAGTAATCAGCGATTGGAAGGTTATAAAAGAGCATTAAGAGCGCACCAGATGAAGATTGATGATAAATTGATTATTCATTCGGATTATTTTCAAGATACAGCCATTCAATTAACCCATCAGTTGATGGCCATTAAAAATCCACCCGATGGAATTGTGGTGGTCTCTGACCGCTTGGCAGTGGGGGTCATGTTAGCCTTGAAACAGCTTCAAGTGAAAATTCCTGAACAAGTAAAGATTGTAAGTTTTAATAATGAACCGATTTGTTCCGTGATTTCACCCAGTATTTCATCAGTTGCTCAACCCTTGGAAACGATTGGAAAATTGGCTACAGAATTGCTAATTGAACAAATTGAAAGCAAAACCGATTTTGAGCCTCAGGTAAGAGTTTTAAAGACCGAATTGGTGCTGAGAGAATCCTCTCGTCGCGACTAAATTTAATTGATTATTTCTTGGAAAAATTGACAAAAATCGTGATATTTGTTAGATAGTCACAAATAAGAATTTATGTCTTTGAATACAAGTATTATCCCCATTAACATTGAAGATGAAATGAGGGGAGCCTACATCGATTATTCGATGTCGGTTATTGTTTCACGTGCTTTGCCAGATGTTAGAGATGGATTAAAGCCCGTTCACCGCAGAGTGTTGTATGGAATGGAGGAGTTGGGAGTTAGTTACAACAAATCGTATAAAAAATCAGCTCGTATTGTCGGAGAGGTGCTTGGTAAGTATCACCCACATGGTGACTCATCGGTGTATGACACGATGGTTCGTATGGCGCAGGATTGGTCGCTTCGATATCCTTTGGTGGATGGTCAGGGTAACTTTGGATCTGTAGATGGTGATTCGCCAGCTGCGATGCGTTATACCGAGGCTCGATTAAAGCGAATTGCGGATGAATTATTATCTGATTTAAACAAAGAAACGGTTGATTTTCAGCCTAATTTTGATGATTCGTTAGATGAGCCAACGGTGTTGCCATCGAAGCTTCCTAATTTGTTATTAAATGGAACTTCTGGTATTGCAGTAGGTATGGCCACGAACATGGCACCTCATAATTTAACGGAGGTCGTGGATGGAATCACTGCCTATATTGATAATCGTGATATTACGATTCCAGAATTGATGAATTACATCAAGGCACCTGATTTTCCAACTGGTGGTACGATTTATGGAATCCAGGGTATTAAAAATGCTTTTGAAACAGGTAGAGGACGTGTGGTTATTCGTGGAAATGCAACGTTTGATACGAATAAGAATGGCAAGGAGCAAATTATCGTTTCTGAAATTCCTTACATGGTCAATAAGGCCTCTTTGATTAAGCAATGTGCAGATTTGGTGAATGATAAGAAGATTGAAGGAATTTCTGAGATCCGTGATGAGTCTGACCGCCAAGGAATGCGCATTGTGTTTGATTTAAAGCGCGATGCAGTGCCAAATGTGGTATTGAATAACTTATACAAGTATTCGGCTCTACAATCGTCTTTCTCTGTTAATAATGTGGCTTTGGTAAAGGGTCGACCAATGACCTTAAATCTGAAGGATTTAATTCATTATTTTGTAGAGCATAGAAATGAGGTAATTGTACGTCGTACGCAATATGATTTACGCGAAGCACGCAAGCGCGCACATATTTTAGAAGGATTTATCATTGCATTGGATAATTTAGATGCGGTGATCAAATTAATTCGTGAATCTCGCGATCCGAATGCTGCGCAAGAAGGATTAATGAGCAAATTTAATTTGTCGGAGATTCAGGCGAAGGCCATTCTTGAAATGCGTTTACAGCGTTTAACTGGACTTGAAAGAGATAAAATTGTTAATGAATACGCTGAAATCATGAAGTTGATTGATGATTTGGAAGACATTTTGGCTAAGCCAGAGCGTCAATTGCAAATTATCAAGGATGAATTAACTGAAATGAAGCAGCGTTATGGAGATGAGCGTAGGACGCAAATCAACATGACTGATGAGGAATTCTCTGTGGAAGATATGATTGCGGATGAAGAAATGTTAATTACCATTTCTGCACAAGGTTATATCAAACGTACTGCAATCACTGAATATCGTGCGCAAAGTAGAGGAGGAGTTGGTTCAAGAGCTGTAGCTACTAAAGATGATGATTATACGGAGCATTTATTCTCTGCAACCATGCACAATTGGTTGTTATTCTTTACAGAAAGAGGAAAATGTTTCTGGTTACGTGTGTATGCCGTTCCAGAGGGCTCTAAAACTTCGAAAGGACGTCCAATTCAAAACTTGATGAACATAGAGTCGGGCGACACGATTCGTGCTGTCATTAACGTTAAATCGATTACTGATCCAGATTATATCGACAATAACTACATTGTCATGTGTACAGAAGACGGAACGATTAAGAAGACTTCATTAGAGGCTTATTCTCGTCCACGTCAAAATGGTATCATAGCAATTACCATTCGTGAGGGAGACCGTTTATTGGATGTTGCCTTAACAAATGGTAACAATCAAATTGTTATTGCAACGAATACGGGTCGTTCTGTACGTTTTGAAGAACATAGGGTTCGTCCGATGGGTCGTTCTGCAGCCGGTGTAAAAGGTATTTGGATCGACGAAGATGATGCCAATGAAAAAGTAATTGGAATGGTGTGCGTAGAAAATCCAGAAGTACAACAATTATTGGTGGTATCAGAAAAAGGATTTGGAAAACGTTCTGAGGTAGAAGATTACCGATTAACCAACAGGGGTGGAAAAGGGGTGAAGGCTTTGAATATTACCGATAAAACAGGTGCTTTGGTGGCCATTAAAGAGGTAACTGATCATAATGATTTAATGATCATTACAAAAGCCGGAATTTTAATACGTACCAGTGTAGCGGAATTACGCGTAATGGGTAGAAACACCCAAGGAGTGAAGTTGATTCGTTTGAAAAACGAATCAGATGAAATTTCATCGGTAACAAAAATTGAAAGAGATCCAGAAGTAGAGGAAGAGATTGGAACAGAGGGAGGACCAGCAGAAGGATCAACGGAACAAGAAAATAACGAAGAGAATACGTCAAATTAATAAACAATCATGAAAAAAATTGTATTAACTATCTTAACAATCGGTTTCATAGCAAACATAGCTATGGCACAACAAGACAAAGCTGCTTTAGATGCAGCTAAAAAAGATCTTTCTGAAAAAGCAAAAAAAGCAGAGGAAGATGTGACCAAGAATCCGACTAAACCTAAAAGTCATTTAAACAGAGCGATTGCATTATTTGATGTAGCTTCTTTTCCAGATTCAACGTTGTCGGGTTTAGACATTGAAGCTCCTTTTAAGGCTTTAGATGCAATTAAAGAGGCTCAAAAATTAGATCCAAAGGGAAGTTTAGCAAAAGATATTCAGAAATTGTACGATGACAAAAAGGTGTATCAGGCCTTTATGAACATTGGTGTCATCAAATACCAAGGAAAAGATTATAAAACTTCTTACAAATACATGGCAAAAGCATCTGAGGTTTCTCCAAAAGATACGA
>JBEGQV010000053.1:0-3566 GCA_041180785.1 Bacteroidota bacterium
TCGCATGTGACCACGAACAGGTAAAACCAGATATTTTATTGCTAGGTAAAGCGCTTTCAGGCGGATTTATGCCCGTTTCTGCCGTTTTAGCAAATGATGAAATCATGTTAACCATTAAACCGGGAGAACATGGCTCAACCTATGGAGGAAATCCATTAGCCGCTGCTGTGACCATGGCAGCCTTGGACGTTTTAGAAAATGAGCATTTGGCTGCTAATGCACAGGCAAGAGGAACACAGTTATTGACCTTCTTGCAGGAATTAGAGGTTAAATCGCCAATGATTCGAAAAGTTAGAGGAAAAGGATTGCTTTGTGCAATTGAAATTGAAGCAACAGAAGACAGCGATTTAGCGTGGAATATATGTCTTCAACTAATGGAAAAAGGACTACTTGCTAAACCTACTCATGGAAATATCATTCGACTTGCTCCACCTCTCGTAATTACTGAAAAAGAGATGGAGGAAGCTATTCAAATTATATTATCGGTTCATTGAAACTAAGAACTCTTCATTGTTTCTAGTACCTTTCATTTGTTGCTGTAAAAACTCCATGGCTTCTACAGAATTCATGTCAGACATATGTTTGCGAAGAATCCAAACTCTTTGTAAAACTGCTGGATCCATCAATAAATCTTCTCTACGTGTTCCAGATGCTGTCACATCAATTGCAGGATACACACGACGATTCGATAACTTACGATCCAATTGAAGCTCCATGTTACCTGTACCTTTGAATTCCTCAAAGATTACTTCGTCCATTTTTGAACCTGTTTCAATCAATGCCGTAGCAATAATCGTTAATGAACCACCATTCTCTACATTACGAGCTGCTCCAAAGAAGCGCTTCGGTTTATGTAACGCATTGGCATCAACACCACCAGATAAAATCTTACCAGATGATGGTACTACTGTATTGTACGCACGAGCCAAACGAGTGATCGAATCCAATAAAATCACTACATCATGACCACATTCCACCATTCTTTTAGCTTTTTCTAATACAATACTAGAAACCTTTACATGTCGCTCTGCTTGCTCATCGAAAGTACTTGAAATAACTTCCGCACGCACACTGCGCTGCATATCTGTTACTTCTTCCGGACGCTCATCAATCAACAAAATAATCAAATACACCTCAGGATGGTTCCGAGAAATGGCATTAGCGATATCTTTCAACAAAACGGTTTTACCCGTTTTGGGCTGAGCCACTATCATACCTCTTTGACCCTTACCGATTGGCGCAAATAAATCCAAAATACGCGTAGAATAATTATCCGGAGTGGTTGATAAATTTAATTTTTCTTCTGGAAATAAAGGAGTTAAATATTCAAAATTGATACGATCACGGATCTCATCCGTAGTCTTACCATTTACTGATTCAATTTTCAATAAGGCAAAATATTTTTCCCCTTCCTTGGGTGGTCGAATACTACCTTTAATGGTATCTCCTGTTTTTAATCCAAACATTTTAATTTGGGCAGGCGACACATATATATCATCAGGAGATGCTAAATAATTATAATCGGATGAACGCATGAATCCGTAACCACCCTCTTGCATAATTTCCAACACTCCTTCATTTTCAATCAAACCATCCAATTCCTTAATGATGGAATTGTAATTCTTTTTAAATTGGTTCTGCGTTACAGGAGCTGCGGGTTCATCCTTTGGTAATTTCGATTCATCTACCAATACTTCATCAGTCGTAATGAAAGACGTATCTGCCAAAAACTCGTCTGGAGGTAAAATGGGCTCAAAATCCAAGGTGTCATTTGTATCTTGCACGACCTCCTCCTTAACCGATTGTTTGGGTGAATGTCTTTTTCGTGGCTCTTCTTGTGGAGCAGGAACCAATGGTAATTCTTGGGAGCTTGCTCCATCCTCACGCTTGATTCGCTGTCTTTTTTGTCGCTCTTGTGGCGCTTGATTCTCTACTTCTTTTACTTTTCTCGGTCTACGATTAGAATTTTCTTCCATAAAAAGGATTATGATATGCTAAAATGAAAACAGATGCACCCTCGGCGGAATACCTTCATCAAGCTTGTAAATGGTAAATGGGAAGCAAAACGAATGATAAAAGGAGTCTGTTGTACTCGTTGAAACGCCCACGAATGGAAAACGCTTTGCAATACTACACCCATATTGCTGAAATGTCAAGCATTTTTTTAAAAATTTGTAGCTTTGTACCATCATTATGGAAAATATCAACGCTATTCTTCAAAATATACTAGAACTTCGACAAAAAGAAGGCCTGTATAGAACCTTAAATACCTCATTTTCAGGAGTTGATTTTTATTCCAATGACTATTTAGGTTTAGCCCAATCAATTGACCTAAAAAATACCTTACAAGAAAATTCAACTAATTTTCAAAAAATGCATCCCACTTTGACAAGTTTGGGTGCCACAGGTTCTCGATTAATTTCAGGGAATCACTTTTTATTTGAAAATTTTGAAGATTTATGTGCCAAATTTCATCATGCTGAATCGGCCTTATTTTTTGGCTCTGGCTTTGAAGCAAATACAGGTCTACTAGCTGCCATAGGCTTGGAAGGCCATGTCATCCTTTGTGATAAATTAATCCATGCGAGTCTTATTGATGGCCTTCGACTTTCAAAAGCAGAAAAAAGAATTTTTAAACACAACGACCTAAAAGATTTAGAAAAAATTTTACGGCAATACCCCATCGAAACTCCTAAATGGATAGTGGTGGAATCTATCTATTCGATGGATGGCGACCAAGCGCCATTAGAAAAATTAGTAACCTTAAAAAATCGATACAATTTTGAATTAATTGTTGACGAAGCACATGCAGGAGGTATTTATGGAGAAAAAGGAGAAGGTTTATGTGTTGAGAAAAAACTGCAAGACCATATTTATGCGCGCATCATCACCTTTGGCAAAGCATGGGGATACAGCGGAGCAGTTGTTTTAGGTAATCAAACGTTACGCAATTTTTTGATCAATTTTGCAAGACCCTTTATTTATTCCACAGCCCCTACCCTGCAGCATGTCATTGATCTGATGGCCATCATGAAATTTATGGAAAAGAGCCATGTTCAGCGAGACCTGCTGAAGCAACATATTGATTTTTTTGTTGCCCATCAATCTTCGAAACAATGGTTAAAAAGTCAAACAGCAATTCAATCGTTTATCATTCCAGGTAACGAACGCGTGCGTGAAAAAGCAAAATTTTTGCAAGATAAAGGATTCCTCGTCAAACCAATCGTTTACCCAACAGTAAGAAAAGGAACGGAACGCATTCGAATTACGTTACATAGTTTTCAAACAAAAGAAGATATGTTGAGTCTCATTCAATTAATAGAAGAACATGCATAAGCAACTCATTGTAGCAGGAATAGGAACAGAAATTGGAAAAACTTTTTGTTCAGCAATTTTGGTAGAAAACCTACAGGCAGACTATTGGAAACCCATTCAATCGGGCTTCCCAGAGGATTCGGATGTGCGGACAATCAAAGAGTTAACCTCAACTGAGGCTATTTTTCATCCATCTACTTACAATTTAAAAGCACCTTTGTCGCCGCATACGGCTGCAGAATTAGAAGGCA
>JBEGQV010000054.1:0-3892 GCA_041180785.1 Bacteroidota bacterium
CATTTTTTCTTACCAACCGAGGAGAAATGGAATATTGTTCGTTTGATATCAAAGGATGCTTATTATGTGTTAACTATCAAAACATTATTGTTTCCTTTTAGCATCAATTTAATGATTCGTCCGTTTATTGGAGTTGTCTATTGTATTTTATCATTTCGGATGATTCGTGAAAATCAAGAAACTTTTCAATTACCTGAAAGATCATTGGATTTACCATCTGTCAAATGGTTTTATATAATATTATTTGCAAGTTTATTCAATTATACAACAACCCTTTGGTTGGGTGTTGCCTCTAAATTATATTCAAACAATCCATTTCAGTTGTATAATATTCGTCAGATGATGATTTTGCCGACGGCAAGTTTATTGATTATTGTTGCATCCGTATTCTTTTTTCCCCAAGTTATTTATGGACTGTTATATAAGCGCAAGCCACAGAAAAAGGATATGTCGGGAGAACGTTTACCATTAGGTGAGGAATCAATTACCTTGTCTAAAAAATATACCAACTTTGATTTCGAACCTGAAAATAGTAATACGGTGATTTCTGAAAAATTAAAAATTTATTTTTCCAGCAAGCCCTATTTAAAACCAGGTTTCACTTTATCTGTGATTACGAAAGAAACAAATATTCCATATCACCAATTGACAAATTATTTTAATAATTACTTAGGGATCAATTTCAACGATTGGAAAAACAATGCACGAATTGAGTTTGCACTAGATTTGTTAAACAATGGTCGAGCTAAGAATTTGACCTTAGAATCTATTGGTTATTCATGTGGATTTTTATCCAGATCCAATTTTGTCAATTCGTTTCGTAAAAAAGTGGGTATGACGCCATCTGAATATTTGCGTACACTTCCACGAGATAAAGAATTTGTATTTGCTTTAGATTTTTAGTTTGTAATTGTTTAAAAATATCTAATCACTAAGATTATAGATTAGTTTTTAAGACAATTTAGTATTTATAAGCTCTGGGGGTTTCCCTGGAGCTTATTTTTTTTAGAAGAACTGTAGAACTATAGAACTTTAGAATCTAAGAACTGTAGAACTGTAGTAATGTTATGAGGTATGAGTTATGAGGTATGAGTTATGAGGTATGAGGTATGAGTTATGAGGTATGAGGTGTTTTATTAAATTATTTCTTTAATTCTTCAATTCTACAGTTCTACAGTTCTACAATTCTAAAGTTTTAAAGTTCTCCAGTTTACAGATTCTTTTTTTAAAATTCTCTCATTTCTCGTCTCTCGTTTCTCGTCTCTATTGCACCTTTCCTGATTTTGATCACTCTTTTTATTCTATTTTTTGTATTAGGCCTTTAGGCGTCGTACTAGGATTTTTGGTTTAAAATGTCGCGGATTTTGATTTTGGTACAAAGCGTCCGGATGTTGAATTGAATTCCGATTTTGGTTCTAATAATTGCGGTTTTTGGTGGATTTAGGCCTTTTTGAGGTTGTAGGTTTGTCGAACGGATCCAAGGCCCGAATTCTGTTTTGAGCAGAGGATCCCAGTGGTTCTAAAAATTATTTCATTTAACCGTATGAAAAAGTTTTCTATTTCAAACAGCAAGAAACAGTGGATAGTGATCTTATGTATGCTTGCATTTTCTTGGGGCCAGTTGAAGGCTCAAACGATACACATTGCTGCGGGGACAGTGATGAGTCAGTATGATTTTGTCAATTCCGATGGAGTAAAATCGGATTTCTTAAAAAAAGGATCTGGAACTTACTACCGGATGGGGGCAGAATTTAAGCTGTTAGACACCTTACAAATGGTGGGATCAACAACTTCTAAGTCATTTTATTTTTCCAATCATCGATTTTTAGCCTCCTTGCTAACGCGATTACAGGTAGAAACGTCAATTGAAAGTAGTCAATTTAATGCTGTAGGGGATGTTATCGGTGTGGCATTTAATTATCAAACAAATTATTTGGGATTATCCACCGGACTTTCCTATCAACAACCGATTATAAAGGGTTGGGCTCTAAAAGCTACTGGAAAAGTTCAAGGGATAAAGATTGTTCAGGGAAATCAAGAGTTACAGGGTACCTATAAAGACTTAACCCTTGATCCCAATTTCAATAAATTTCAAGTAGCCCTTGGGTGGGAATTGGCTCTGTCGAAGCAGGTAAATCCCGGCTTAATCAGTTTTGTTTCGTTTTCTAAATCAAACACAATGAATGCTGAGTCGGCAGGGTCAACCTCACTTAATTTTAAAAATACCATGTTTTCTATTGGATTACGATTTATCACTAATAAAAATTAATACGTTCTAAAATATGTCAATCATGAAAAAACATTTATTAACTTTTTTAATTCTTTTTACTGCTTTTGGATTGGCAGCACAAAAGAAAGGCTTGAATTATCAAGCGGTTGTGATGGATCCCAAACCTGTACAAATTCCAGGTGGGGAAATTGTGGGTCAACCTTACAAAAATGGAAATTTACAAGTACGATTTACATTACTTTCCAATAAAAATGAGGTCGATTATGAAGAAATTCACGATACGAAGACAGATGATTTTGGATTGGTGAATCTGACGATTGGTAATGGAACCTCTGGTGCCTTATCAGGAAACGGAACGAAACAAACCTATCGTACGTTTGATGCTGTTCAATGGACCTCTGAGTTAAAGCAGTTGAAAGTTGAAATTAGCTATGATAAAGGCAACAATTATAATGTGGTCAGTGTTCAACCATTTAATTACATGGCATATGCTTTATATGCAGATGCAGTGGAATACATGAATGTGCGTAATTCACCCACTACTCTCTCTTTTTTCAATAATGACGTTGGATATATTGTTGATAATGATTTGAATCCATTGCGTTCGACAGTGGATCAGAATCAAAAAGACAATATTTCCAAGTTTTTAATTATCAATCAAAACTTAGCGGATAACAAACAGACAATAGATGATAATACAAAAAAATTATCAGATATCTCAGTTAGCGTAACTAACCAAGGAAATCAACTTTCTAATCAAGGTTCTCAAATTCAGTCAATAGATAATACTCAAAAAACGATTGTTAGTCAAGTTTCAACCTTGAATAATCAGGTTGCATCTAATACGCAACAATTGGCAGTTGTGTCTAATTCATATGAGAATGTTGGAAACAAGTCGAACAATATTCAGTCAGATCGCTTAAGTACCGACAAGTATCCATCGGTTAAGGCGATGAAAGATTATGTGGATCAGGCAACATTGGGAATAGCTTTACAAGCAACAGTAGATGGCAAGGAAGATAAAAATAATAAATCGACTAACATTTCTGCTGATAAAAACTCAAATGATAAATATCCTACGGTAAAGGCAATAAAGGATTATGTTGATGTGGCAACAAATGGTGTTGCCCTTCAGGCAACAGTTGATGCAAAAGAGGAGAAGTCAAATAAATCAACCAATGTTCAAGCAGATAAAAATTCAGACGTAAAATATCCAACGGTTAAAGCGATCAAAGACTATGTTGATAATGCGGCCTTAGGGAAAGATGTCATGGCTGTGATCAATGGTAAGGAAGATGTGCAGTACAAAACGAATGACATGACGGTCAATAATGAAAATTATTATCCAACGGTTAAGTCAGTACGTAGTTATGTAGACAATGTTTCAAAAAATATTGTTCAGCTCGACAAGGATTTAGGAGGAACACCAACCTTACCAATCGTTACCGGACTACAAGGCAATCCGATTAGTACGGAAAAGCCAAAAGCAGGGGAGATTATGAAATACATTAATGGTGTATGGACTCCAAGTACCTATGATGCTGTGACGAATGAGCAACAGACCTTAAAAATTACAGGTAAATCCTTAACCATCACCGGCACCAATAGTACCATTGATCTTCCTGAGGCAACTACCACCAGTTTAGGTATCGTACAATTAGC
>JBEGQV010000055.1:0-8703 GCA_041180785.1 Bacteroidota bacterium
ACAATTTTTGCGATATCAGTCTGGGTAAAAAATTCTCCATTTGAACCTTTGCCATGTAAAAGAGGGAATTTTTTCGACTCAATCCGAAAGCCCTCATCATCTGAAAGATGCAGATGCAACACGTTCATTTTTGATGAGGCCATCGCATCAATGCTTCTTAATATTTGGTCAACTGGAATAAAATGCCTTGCAACATCAACCATCAAACCGCGATGGCCAAATCGAGGCCAATCTGAAATTTTGACTTGAGGCAAAAAATACCCAACTGAATCCGATTGAATCAGTTGGGCTAAAGACTCCAATCCATGCAAAATACCAACATCTGATTTTGCCTTGACAATGATTTTAGATTGAATTTGTAATTGATATTCTTCTGTAGACGAAGACCTACCTTCCCATTTTTCATCTACTTGAAGCTCCAAATCACTAGGTGCACTCGATACATTTGAAACTTTTTTAAGTGTCTTTTTCTCCCAATTTTCCTGCAATCTCTTTACCGCATGAAGTATTTTATTAGATGGAAGGTTTGAAATTTCAAAATTAAATTTTTTAGTTATTCGCAACACACCAGTTCCTTTTTCAACTTGTTGAGGAATTGGTAAAATTTGAATTTTTTGAGCAAAAATAGGAACGAATGCACTCAACCATAGGAAAATGGCAAGGAAGTATTTTTTCATGAATAGGTTAAAAAGAATTACTGCAAGTTATTCAAAAATGATTGAATTTTTAATGCAATTTGAGTCAAATCTTGATGATTCATACAATTAAAATGTCCTTTTGGACATTTTTTTAATCCAAAATTTGAACAGGGTTGGCACGACAAATTGGGCACTATTGCATTCCAATACCTATTAGACATAGTATCCGGATAAAATGGTTCTACCTGTAGTTTGGGAGAAGTTCCACCCCAAATCGCAACAGTTGGTTGATGATAAGCGCAGGCAACATAAAGAAATCCTGTATCATGAGACACCACCATTCTCGCTTGCTTCATCAATAAAGCCGATTCATGTAAATTTAATTTACCACAGGCATTAAAAATATGAGAGGGATTGGATTGTTCAATGGCTTGACCAGCCGCTGCGTCTTCTTTACCACCCACTAAGACCATCGGACCCTCGATTAATTTAGTCAATTCAATCAATTTAGGTGTGGGCAATTTCTTTGTTGCATAAGATGCGCCAATTACGATTGCCACAAATCCATCTGAACATGATTCAGGCAAAAAGTTGACAGGTAGTTGCAGGCCATTGGGCACAAAGTGATCCAAGCCATGACCATCATAAGAAACACCCAAAGGTGCTAAGGTATCAACACTTCGTAAGGATATATGCCGATCGGGCATAAAATTCAATCCAAATTTGGTTAATAAAAATTTCTGCCAAGAAAGTTTTTTAATGGTATAACTCGGACAAGACAAGGCCCTTTTTACCCGAAAACTTCTTAAATTTTTATGCAAATCAATCACATAATCAAATTGCAATCCCTTTAATTCCTGAATAACTGCATTTAAATCTTTGTCAAAATAATGGAATTGATCAATATACGGATTCGCTTCGGTGACAGCCTTCATGGATTGCTTCGTCAGTAAATGAATTTCCACACCAGGTAACTGCATTTTTGCACAACGAAATGCTGGACTTGCCAAAACAATGTCTCCAATGGAAGAAAAACGAATAAAGAGTAGACGCATGGTTAATTACTCATTAAGTAAGCTTTGATAAACTCATTAATTTCTCCATCTAACACGGCTTCTGTATTAGAAGTTTGATAATTTGTACGGTGATCTTTTACGCGTCGATCATCTAATACATAACTTCTAATTTGAGACCCCCATTCAATTTTCATTTTTCCTGCTTCAATTTCTGCACGGGCTGCATTTCGTTTATCAATTTCTAATTGATACAATTTAGACTTCAATAATCGAATGGCCACTTCTTTATTCTGCAATTGAGAACGTTCTTGTTGGCATGCAATGATAATTCCCGAAGGCTTGTGCGTCAAACGAACTGCAGTTTCCACTTTATTTACATTTTGTCCACCTGCACCCCCTGAACGAAACGTATCCCATTCAATATCTGCTGGGTTTACTTCAATTTCAATGGAATCATCCACCAATGGACACACATAAACAGAGGCAAAAGAGGTATGTCGACGTGCGTTTGAATCAAATGGAGAAATGCGCACCAATCGATGCACCCCATTTTCAGACTTCAAATTTCCGTAAGCAAATTCCCCTTCAATTTCGATTGTAACAGATTTAATTCCTGCCACATCTCCATCATTGGTGTCTGCGACTTTTACTTTAAAATTATTTTTTTCTGCCCACATCGTGTACATACGCAACAACATGGAAGCCCAATCCTGAGATTCAGTTCCTCCTGCTCCCGCATTAATCTCTAACACGGCACTCATGTTATCCCCTTCATCCGACATCATTTTGCGGAATTCTAGAGAATCTAACAAATCTTCGAGTTTTTCACCTTCGGCATCTACCTCTTCTTCAGTAGCTTCATTGAGATCGTAAAACTCCCAAATGGTTTCTAAATCCCCCAAGTATTCGGAAAGTTGATCGAAACCTTCTGTCCAAAATTTTAGTCCACGAAGTTCTCGTAAAGTGGTCTCAGCTCTTTCTGGATTATTCCAAAAATCCGGATCAAGTGTTTTGGTTTCTAATTCTGAAATATCGTACTTCTTCTTATCGTAGTCAAAGATACCTCCTCAAAGCCTCTATTCTGGCTTTCAGGTCATTGAACCTGTCTTTTGTCATGGAATATGAATTATGGGTTATGAGTTATGAGTTATGGGTTATGGGTTATGGGTTATGGCAAAATTTATTTTATAATGTATAATCTCCAAAATTTAAATAAATTCCAATTAACAAATTTAATTAAAAACTATTCAATATAAAATTTCCACAAATAACCCATAACTCATAACTCATAACTCATAACCCATTACTTATTGCTTCATAATTTCATTGTTTTCTCGTAAATTGCAGCCTAATAACAAATTCAAGCAAGACAATGTCGCAACAATACGATTTAATCGTGCTTGGTTCCGGTCCTGGAGGATATGTGGCCGCAATCAGAGCATCTCAATTAGGCTTAAAATGTGCAATAGTTGAAAAAGAATCATTAGGTGGAATTTGCCTTAATTGGGGCTGTATTCCTACGAAAGCTTTATTAAAATCTGCTCAAGTATTTGAATATATAAAGCATGCTTCTGACTACGGAATTACCGTAAAAGGCGCAGAAGCAGATTTTTCTGCAGTGATTGCTCGTTCTCGTGGTGTTGCAGATTCAATGAGCAAAGGTGTTCAATTTTTGATGAAGAAAAATAAAATTGATGTCATCATGGGTTTTGGAAAAGTAAAGCCTGGAAAGAAAATTGAAGTAACGGATGCGGAAGGCAAGACCACTATTTATGAAGGAAAAAATATCCTTATTGCCACAGGAGCTCGTGCACGTGCATTACCCAATATTCCAATAGATGGCGAAAAAGTAATCGACTACCGTAAGGCAATGAGCTTAGCCAAAAAACCTGATTCAATGGTAATCATTGGTTCTGGAGCTATTGGTGTAGAATTTGCCTATGTTTATGCGGCAATGGGCACAAAAGTTACCATCGTAGAATTCCTACCAAACATAGTTCCGGTTGAAGATGAAGATGTATCAAAAGAGTTACAAAAACAATATAAAAAATTAGGTGTTGAGGTATTAACAAACTCAAGTGTTGAATCAGTTGACACAAAAGGAAAAGGTTGCAAAGTAACCGTTAAAACACCAACAGGAAATCAAGAAATCAACTGTGATATTGTCCTTTCTGCAGCAGGTGTCATTTCAAATCTAGAAAACATCGGATTAGAAGAAGTTGGTATCATTGTTGACAAAGGAAGAATTCCTGTTTCGGCCTATTATGAAACAAATATCCCAGGGTATTTTGCGATTGGGGATATCACGCCAGGTCCTGCCTTAGCACACGTTGCCTCTGCAGAAGGTATTATTTGTGTAGAAAAAATTGCTGGACATAAAACAGAACCGCTGGATTACAGCAACATTCCAGGTTGTACGTATTGTACACCAGAAATTGCATCAGTGGGTATGACAGAGAAAAAAGCTAAAGAAGCAGGGTTTGATATCAAGGTAGGCAAATTCCCATTTGTAGCCTCTGGTAAAGCAACAGCAGCTGGTGCTCGTGATGGTTTTGTAAAAGTAATCTATGATGCAAAATACGGCGAATTATTAGGTTGCCACATGATTGGATACAACGTAACCGAAATGATTGCAGAAGCAGTTGTGGTGCGTAAATTAGAATCAACAGCTTACGAAATCATGAAGTCAGTACATCCTCACCCAACCATCTCGGAAGCTTTCAAAGGTGCAACCGAGGCTGCTTATGGCGAGGCAGTAGATTTATAAAGTTTAAAAGCCGTGGATTAAATCCACGGCTTTTTTTTAAAATCTGACTTTTATACTTTTATAAGCAATTTTACTTTTGGGATCATGGCCTTGAATGGCGATGGTCCCATTTTTTATTACCCGCAATTTATTGCCTTCATTGCGATTAGGTGTCTCAGGTTGTGTATAATCAACAATCGTAACACCATTCAATTTAGTCACAATGCGATTCCCTTTTACGATAATATTCATTTTATACCATTGATTATCCTTTACATTTAATTCGGCTACATCAACAATATTATACAAAGAACCAGATCTTCTCCAATCAGTATGTGAATTGTTTACTTGGATTTCATAGCCTGCTTTTGGCCAATCATTTGGCAAAAATTCAGTACAAACATACACACCTGAATTAGCACCCGGAAAGGTCATGATTTCTGCTTCCAATTCAAAATCTTTGAAATCATGATTGGCAACTGGACCATTGTAATACAAATGATTTCGCGGACCCTCTACCATCAACAATCCATCCTGCACTTTAAAGGTCTCTGTATTATCCGACATTTTCCAATCGGCTAAATCTTTTCCATTAAACAAATCAATCCACTTGGATTTTTGTGAAAATCCAGAAAAACTAATCAATAAAAGAACAATTGAAAGTTGTTTCATTTTCATAAGGTATTTAGGTTTAGAGCTTAAATGTAAAAAATATTTTACAAAATCCTATTCGCTAAATACCCTAATTGCTATAAACCTCGTTTAGATAAACGTTTCATTAATCCCGCATGATAAATAATTGGGAATACCAACAAAATAAATAAAGTTGCAGTGACCAAACCGCCTATAATGACTACAGCCAATGGTTTTTGACTTTCTGAACCAATTCCAGTACTAATGGCAGCAGGCAATAATCCTATGGCAGCCATCAAGGCCGTCATGACCACTGGTCGAGTTCTCAATTTAACCGCATTAAAAATGGCATCCGATAAATGCGGTTCTATTTTATGTTGGTTATGAATTTCTGAAATTAAGATTACTCCATTTTGAACACAAATTCCAAACAAGGCAATAAAACCCACACCTGCCGAAATACCAAAATTAATTCCAGTGATATGTAAGGCCAAAATTCCACCTACAATAGCAAATGGCACATTAATCAACACATAACCTGCATCCTTCGCATTTCCAAACATGATAAAGAGCAACACAAAAATCATGAGCAAACTAATGGGAACCACTTGACCTAATCGATTGGTTGCACGAACCTGATTTTCAAACTCTCCTGCCCATCCTATGGAATATCCTTCCGGAAGTTTAATATTTTTATTGACAATTTGTTGGGCTTCTGCAATCGTACTACCCAAATCTCGATCACGCACTGAGAATTTTACTCCGATAAATCGTTTGGTATTATCGCGATAAATAAAGGCTGGACCTGTACTTTCTTCCAAGGTAGCAATTTCCTTTAAAGGTATTTTACTTCCATTAATCGTTGGAATCATCAATTTCAATAAATCATTTTCATTGGTTCGATATTCTTTTGCATATCGAATACGAATATCAAATCTTTTTTCTCCTTCATATTTTAAAGTGGCAGTCTTTCCTCCAATTGCCATTTCAATGACTGCCTGAGCATCTGCCTTGGTCACCCCATAAATGGCCATTTTCTCTTCATCCAAATGTAAGGACATCTCAGGAGAACCAATATTTCTTAAAATTCCCACATCTTTTATCCCCTCAACATTTTTAATTTGAGCGAGTACTTGTGTAGCAATTTTATCTAATGTAGGTAAATCATCACCGAAAATTTTAACCGCATTTGATGCCTTAAATCCTGCAACTGCCTCGGCAACATTATCAACAACGGGCTGTGAATAATTATAGGTGATACCTTGGTAATTTTTTAGCTTTTTATCCATTTCATTGACTAGTTCATCTAACGAAATCTTTCTTTTCCAAGTTTCTTTGGCCTTTAAATCAACTTGAAATTGTAAAAAATTAAAACCATTCGGATCCGTACCATCATTACTTCTTCCAGTTTGAGACAATACATCGTTAACCTCTGGAAACTTTTTCAATTCTCTTCGTATGGTTTGTGCCATATCAACACTTTTAGGAAGTGACATACTCATAGGTAATTCTGCAGTAACCCATAAAGCGCCTTCATTCAAAGGTGGCAAAAATTCAGTCCCTAACCATTTAAAAGAAAAAATAGAAGATGCAAAAATTGCCACTGAAACAACCAGCGCAGTACGTTTATTGGCGAATGTCCAAGTAAATGCACTTGCCACCTTATTGTTGATAAAGTTGATAAAGAAATTATTTTTTTCTTTAACATTTTTATTCAACAACATAGAGCTCAACACAGGCACCAAGGTTAGCGTAAAAATTAAGGCCCCTAATAAGGCAAATCCCAAAGTATAAGCCAAGGGAGAAAACATTTTTCCTTCCACCTTTTGAAAAGAAAAAATTGGAAGTAAGGCAGAAATAATAATTAATTTGGAGAAGAAAATGGCCTTCCCTAATCCTGTTCCTGTCTTTTTAATCAAACTCATTTTGGCGAGTTTGTTAAATTTCTCCATACCTAATTGATGGGCTTTGTGATCCAAGGCCACAAACAAGCCTTCCACCATCACCACTGCCCCATCAATAATAATACCAAAATCAACTGCCCCTAACGACAATAAGTTAGCACTCATCCCTTTCAACTTCAAACAGAAAAAGGCAAATAATAAGGCTAAAGGGATGATGATAGAAACAATGACCGTTGTGCGCCAATCAGCCATGAAAACAAATACGATAACCGTTACGAGAATAATTCCTTCCAACAAATTATGCATAACCGTTTTTGTACAGTAGGCCATTAAATTATCGCGATCATAAAAGGTCACCATTTTTACATCTTGTGGTAAAACCTTAGTATTTAATTCGTCTATTTTAGTTTTCAAACGACCCAACACCTCACTTGGATTCTCTCCTTTTCGCATCACAACAATTCCTTCCACCACATCATCGTTGGTATTTAATCCAACCTGACCAACTCGAGGTAAATTGCTCTCCAACACCGTTGCCACATTTTTCACCATCAAAGGATTACCATTGTAATTGTCTACAATGGTATTTTCGATATCCTCTGTTGTTTTTAAAAGTCCAATTCCTCGAACAACAAATGCTTGACCATTTTTTTCAATAACATCCCCACCTACATTCAAATTTGATTTTGAAATGGCCGTATATAATTCCAATGGTGTTAAATCATACTTTTGAAGCTTAATGGGATCCATCGCAATCTCATAGGTCTTCTCACGACCTCCAAAAGCAACAATATCAGCAACACCCGGTACAGCCCGCAATTGTCGATCAATCGTCCAATTTTGAATGGTCAATAATTCTCTCGAATCTCTTTCTTTACTTTTTAAGGTATACCGGAAAATTTCACCTGTGGGCCCATAAGGAGGTTGCACATCTGCCTCTACCCCATCAGGTAAGGTGACTGTATTTAATAAATTATTAACTTGTTGACGAGCAAAAAAATCATCCACGTCATCCTCAAAAATCACTTTTATAACCGATAACCCAAACATCGTAATCGAACGAACATTCGTTTTTCGTTGAACAGAGTTCATGGATATTTCGATTGGAGTAGTAACAAATCGTTCTACCTCCTCAGCACTTCTTCCATTCCATTCCGTCACAATGATAATTTGGGTATTGGTCACATCAGGAAATGCTTCGATGGGAATATTTAAGTAAGATACTGTGCCCGCCAAGGTTAATAATCCTACCCAAAACAGTGTAAAAAATCTATTTTTTAAGGAAAAGGCCAATAAATTCTTGATAAACTTGTTCATAAAACTTAAAATTCGGTGTGAACTCTTAAACTCAACACATGGACAGGTCCACGATCTATATTATATCCCGGATGAACGATAAATTGATAATCAGGCGTTAAAAAAACATTGGGTGTGGCTTGAAATTGGTAAAAGGATTCGATGATATGCTCACCCCCATAATTCAAGTTACCATCTCCAATCATAAACCCCATTCCTCCAAGTTGTTGAAATCTTTGATGTGGCGCAGATAAACCATTTCGTACCCATGCGATGCCTGCGTAATCATTTTTGCGATTCCATAATTTCCCCCAAAAATGCATTCCTAATGAAATCGATTCATCGATTTCCGTAAATGCCCAGGTTTCATTTTTCCCATCATTCCAAGAATAGCGTCCAAAAATCCCCCAATCTTCTTTATACCCTAATTCTCCGTTCAAACTAAACCCATCTTTACTCCGAAAATCTTT
>JBEGQV010000056.1:0-9998 GCA_041180785.1 Bacteroidota bacterium
AAATCTTATTGCTCGACGAAGCGACTTCTGCGTTGGATACTACTTCTGAACAATTGATTCACCAAGTTTTAGAAAAATATCGAAACGTAGGTAAAACGATTTTGGTCATTGCTCACCGACTTAGCACCATCTTTAAAGCAGATAAAATTATTGTTCTAAAAAATGGACAAATTGTAGAACAAGGATCGCATGCTGAGCTCTTGTTATTAAATGGGGATTATGCGAAAAAAGTAAATGCACAAATGGGTTATGAGTTAACCCATAACTCATAATTCTTTTGCCAAAAATCTTCCTGTATGACTTTCCCTTATCTTTGCAATTTGTTCAGGAGTGCCTTGTCCAATTAATGTGCCACCTGCATTACCTCCCTCTGGACCCATGTCGATTACGTAATCGGATACTTTAATGACGTCCAAATTATGTTCAATAATTAACACGGTATTACCTTTGTCAACTAATTTTTGAAGTACATCTAACAGTAATTTTACATCTTGGAAATGTAAACCAGTAGTAGGTTCATCTAATACATAAAGTGTTTTGCCAGTATCTTTTTTGGAAAGTTCTTCTGCTAATTTAACCCGTTGTGCTTCTCCTCCTGAAAGGGTTGTTGCATGTTGACCAAGCGTGATATACCCCAATCCGACATCAGATAAAGTTTGTACACGGCGTTGGATTTTTGGTTGATTTTCAAAGAACTCCAAAGCTTGTTCTACAGTCATATCTAAAACATCAGAAATTGATTTGCCTTTGAAACGGATTTCTAACGTTTCACGATTGAAACGTTTACCTTTACATGTTTCACATTCTACCAACACATCGGGTAAAAATTCCATTTCAATTTTTTTCATGCCTGCTCCTTCACAGGTTTCACAACGGCCTCCTTTTACATTGAAACTAAATCGCCCTGCTTTATATCCACGAATTTTAGATTCTGGCAATTCACAGTAGAGTGTTCGAATATCACTATACATATTGGTATAAGTGGCAGGATTTGACCGAGGAGTTCTACCAATAGGTGTTTGGTCGACTTCAATAATTTTATCAATATTCTCAAGCCCTATTATTTTTTTAAACGGCATGGGCTCTCGTTTTGCACGATCAAAATGCTGTTTTAGTTTAAGCACCAGGGTGTCGTGAATCAAAGTAGATTTTCCTGATCCGGAAACACCAGTAACACAAAGCATTTTTCCTAAAGGAAAGGTAACCTCCACATTTTTCAGGTTATTACCTGTTGCTCCAGTGATTTTGATTTCTTTACCATTTCCTTTTCTTCTTTGCTTGGGAACTTCAATGGCTAATTTCCCATTCAAGAATTTAGCAGTAGGTGTTTTTAATTGTAAAAAATCTTTTGGGGTACCTTGTCCAATAACTTGTCCACCATGTCGACCTGCACCCGGGCCAATATCTAAAATAAAATCCGACTCTAACATCATGTCTTTGTCGTGCTCAACCACTAATACTGAATTACCTAAATCTCTTAAATCTTTTAATGCCTGTATTAACTTTTCATTATCTCTTTGATGCAACCCGATACTTGGTTCATCCATGATATAAAGAACCCCAACCAATTGGGTACCTATTTGAGTAGCTAATCGAATTCGCTGAGCTTCTCCTCCTGATAGCGTTTTCATAGGTCGGTCGAGTGTTAAATAGGTCAAGCCAATTTGACTCAAAAAGCCTACACGCTTTCTAATTTCTTTGAGCACTTCTTGACCAATTTGAACCTGCCTTTTGGAAATTCGCAACTCCAAACCTTCTAACCATGCCTCTAAATCACGGATGTCCATTTGTGCCAATTGCCCAATGTGTTTTTGATCAATTTTGAAATGTAAAGCTTCTTTTTTTAAGCGAAAACCTTCACATTCCGGACAGGTTTTGATGATTAAATAATCGCGAAGCCAATCTTGCGTTCTTTCGGTACCGTGCTCTTGTTGTTTTTTAAGGAATGTAATGATTCCTTCGTATTTGCTACTCCATTCAGTGCCTTCATATTTTTTAGATGGAACATTTACAGGTTCATCCGTTCCATACATCATCAATTGTATGGCTTCTTTTGGAAATTTTTCTAGGGGTGTGGTTAAACCAACTTTAAATGGTTTTAACAATACTTCTAACTGTTTGAAAATCCACAAATCTCGATATTCACCAATGGGTGCAATGGCACCTCTGCTAATACTCAATGTTTTATCAGGTAGCACAGATTCTTCGGTCACTTCTTCAATTTGTCCCATACCATTGCAGCAAGGACAAGCGCCATAGGGACTGTTGAAGGAAAAAGTGTTAGGAGCAGGCTCATCATAGGATAAACCCGTTTTAGGATCCATTAAAGTTTGGGAGAAGTAGTGTAATTTATCATGTGTATCTAGCACAAATACTTGCCCTTTTCCTAGGTTCATCGCAGTTGTCAGACTTTGTGAAAGTCGAACTCGCTCTTCTTTTGAAATAATTAAACGATCAACTACTATTTCTATATCATGAACTTTAAATCTATCCACCTGCATTTTGGAATGTAATTCCAAAATTTCTCCATCTACTCGTACTTTGGTATATCCCCATTTGCTAATTTGTACAAAGAGTTCACGGTAGTGACCCTTTCTTCCTTTAACAACTGGTGCTAACAAGATGGCTTTTTGATTTTCAAATTGCTGGTACAGGGCATCAATGATTTGATCAATCGAAAATTTGACCATTTTTTCCCCACTTAAATAGGAATAGGCTTCAGATGCCCTCGCATACAAAAGACGTAGGAAATCGTAAATTTCTGTGGTGGTTCCAACGGTTGAACGTGGGTTTTTTGAAGTAGTCTTTTGTTCAATTGAAATGACAGGTGAGAGTCCTTCAATTTTGTCTACATCAGGACGCTCCATATTCCCTAAAAAACTTCTCGCATAGGCTGAAAAGCTTTCCATGTACCTTCGTTGACCCTCTGCATAAATGGTATCAAATGCTAAGGAAGATTTTCCTGAGCCAGATATTCCGGTGACAACAACTAATTTGTTCCTCGGAATGGAAACATCTATATTTTTTAGGTTATGCTCTCGTGCACCTAAAATTTCAATATGGGTAAAGCCAGTAGAATCTTCAGTTTCCTTCATTTAGCGGAATTGGTCAATCCACAAAGGTACAAAAAAAAGAGGCTGCCTTGAAGGGGCAGCCTCAACATTTATTTTGATCAATTTATTTGTTCAATAATTCATCAAATGTGATGCTCACATAATACATGCTTCCAATCATAGGGTTAGCCCAACCTGTAGAATATGGTAAACCAAATACATTGGTACCACCTAATTTAATGATTGATTTAATTTCTGGTACTTTCTTGCTAACCGCTAAATCCAAGTTTGAGAATTGTGGAATATATGACTGTTGTGCTTGATTAACCACTTGGTTAACAATGCTCGACTGCCACACAAATCCTTCTTGGAATCTCCAAACAGCATTTACACCCCAACCAGAATTTTTAATGTTACGATTTCCAATGGAAACGTTTGTTCTGAAATTTGGTGTATTAAAAGCTAACTGGTAATTATTCAAACCGCCATTGTCTTTCACTTCATTGTTAGAAGCATTTCCACCGATGGTCCAGTTACCAGGTAAACGATATTCTAAACTTAAGCCCCATCCTTTTGTTTTAACTTCATTTTCAACATTTGAAGGGAAAGAATACACCTTGTTTCCTAAAGTTGCTGGATCTTGATGCTGTGCTGGCGTTTGTACCACAACCATACCTGCAGAGAAATTTGTATATGTACTGTTGTATACGTAGAAATCAGCTAACATGTTTTCGAACAACATACCTTTGTAACCAAATTCCAAAGTAGCAACTTGCTCTGGTTTCCATGATTTTGCTGTATAAACTTCTGGTTTTCCTAACATGACAGATTGTAAGGTGTAAGAATTACCCGATAATTTATAACGATCTTGTACAACCGCTAAACCGCCCAACAAACGAGCTGAAGGAGTTAACAAGTTGATATATTGATCTTGCGTTGTTGGTATTCTAAATCCAGTTTGATAGGAAACACGGAAATTTGAATTACCTTGAGTAAACACTCCAGAAATTCTTGGAGAGAACTGACCATCAAAGTTTTCGTTTTTATCATAACGCATCGAACCCGTAATCTTTAATTTATCTTGGATAAATTTCTTGCCCAATTGTGCATATGCTCCAAATTCATGGATTGAGAATTCTTGGCCATTATTATCTAAAGCAAATAAGGTGCCTTCTGAATTCAAGGCATATACTCGGTAACTTGCACCTGCAATTAATTCAACCTTGTTTTTCAACTTCTCAGTAAAATTGTACATACCTTCATAATGGTACAAAGCTGATTTGTCTAAGAATTTAGCACCTGCTGGTAAAGCCTTGTTTTTAATCGCTTCAACAGCTGCATTGAATCCTGCAGTTCCTGGTAATAATTGTCCAGGATAAGAAATGCCTCCGATAGTTGCAGGAGAATTAGCAACCTGACGAGCAGTACCCAAATAATAAGGATAAGATGCAGTGTTTGTTGCAACTGCATTTCCTAATGCTGTTGTTGGAGCTTGACCTTTCGCTAAGTTTGTTTGTAATTCAGTAGCAAACTTAGTAAACGATAAACCAGCAAAGGTTTGGAAGAATGATGGATACCATGCTGTACTTGGTTTCGCATATTCATTGACTAATTGTCCCAAAGTTCCAGTTGCATAAGCATCTCCTGAATTTTCTTGCGTTGTATAAGCTCTAATAAAGAAGTTCGATCCTTTTAACTCTGCCTTGTATTGACCCATACTGAAGTTTTTGATCGAATAACGATCTGCTCCTGTGTAAACCGTTGTACCCTGACCGTAGTTTCCTTGTAAAATCAATTCCACCTTATCATTGAAACGATAATGTAAGGCGGCATTGAATTTGATGTTGCGGTTTGCATAGCTCGCTAAATCTGCTTCTTTAAATCCTTCACGAGAAATCGCTACATTCGGTACAAAATATTGCAATAAATCTTCTGGTTTTTTACCAAATAATTGACCGAATTTGTACAATCCTAAACCAAATGCATTTGCTGGATTAGTTGGATCTGCCAATGCGGCAGATACCATTCCAGGAACAGCACCTGATAAGGAAGAAAGCATATTAACGTTCGTTTCATCCCCATAAATATTCACACCATTATAGGCTAAATTAGTATTTCTATCAGTTGCTCCTAATCCATATCCGTTTAGTAAACTTTGGTCACGGTAGTCTGTCGCCTGCCAGTCTTCAGCACTTAAATTTGTAAAATTTAATTTGATAGCCCATTTGTTGTTGAAAGCTTTTGCCCAACGAATCGACATATCACTGTAAGGTGTGGTAGTCTCTGAACGGTTGTTGGCATACATTAATCCAGTCTTTACTTGAGCACTTAAGCCTTGGTATAAGAATGGACTTTTAGAAGTCATTAACAATAAACCGTTCATGGCATTTGGACCATATAAGGCAGATGCTGCACCTGGCAACACATCAACACCTTCTAAATCTAATTCAGAAATACCTACAATATTACCTACTGCGAAGTTTAATCCTGGCGCTTGGTTGTCCATTCCATCAATTAATTGAACCACACGTACGTTTCCGTTTGATCCAAATCCACGCATGTTAACAGATGAAAAGGATACCGATTGAGAACTTAATTCTACACCCTTCATGTTACGTAATGCATCATAAAAGGAAGCAGAAGGTGTTTCTCTGATGGCACGGATGTCCATTTTTTCTACTGTAACAGGTGATTGAAGAATGCTTTCTTCAATTCTACTGGCAGAAACAACTACATCTTGACCAAGAACAGTCTGTTCTTTTAAAGCTATTTGAAAATCAGATTTGCTGCCATTCACTACAATTTCTTGTCTCTCATATCCAACCATGGATACGGATAAGGTAAATGGTTTCGGAGTTGAAGTCGTTAAAGAGAAGTTACCACTTGCGTCGGTAATCGTTCCAATAACTTTGCCTTTTACGGCAATACTAACCCCTATTAAGGTCTCTTTAGAGGATGCATCTGTAACCTTTCCGGTTATTTTTGTTTGTGCGATGATTGAAAAACTACAAAGTAGAAGCACAATAAACGATGCTAATGCTTGAGTAAAAAGTTTTTTCATAAAGATTGGTTTTTTGTGAATACACTTGTTCATTATACAAATGATTACAAATCTAATGAACATTTATTGAATCTCTATGTATTTTATTAAGAATTAATAGTAAAAAAATTATATACATGTTGAAAATCAGTTTGTCAATAAATATGTATTAATATTTAAATTATCTAAAATTTTCATTTAATACTTTCGTTTTCTTACTAATTTTACAAAAACATTATTACTCAAGAAGTCATTTTAAATGAAGGATAATTTTTTGGTCATCATGGCCGGAGGTATAGGGACAAGATTTTGGCCAATTAGTAGAAGTCATTTTCCAAAACAATTTCATGATGTATTAGGTGTAGGAAAAACCATGCTTCAACAAACCGCTGAGCGTTTTGATGGTATTATTCCTCATGAAAATATCTATGTGGTTACTTCTTCGGAATTTTCAGGAATCGTCAAGGAACAATTACCTTATTTGAAAGACTATCAAATTCTTTGCGAACCGCAAAGAAGAAATACCGCTCCATGTATCGCTTATGCAGCTTACAAAATTTCGAAAATAAATTCGAAGGCTAAATTAGTGGTCGTGCCTTCGGATCATGTAATTTTAAAAACAGAGGAATATCAGTCGAAAATAAAAATTGCTTTATCAGCCGCAAAAGAACAAGTATTAGTGACACTTGGTATTATGCCAACTCGACCAGACACGGGGTACGGATATATTCAATTTCAACCGAAAGAAGATGATGTATTGGATGTTAAAACATTTACCGAAAAACCTAATATTGAATTAGCGGAAGCCTTTTTAGATAGTGGGGATTATGTGTGGAATGCGGGTATGTTTATTTTCTCTGTAAAAACCTTTAAAAAAGAATTAGAAAAACATCAATCTCGACTAGCTGAGCAATTTGAAGAAGGGATGTCGCTTTATTACTCTGAAGCAGAGCCTGAATTCATTCGTAAAGTTTATGGTGTGTGTAAAAATATCTCTGTCGATGTGGGTATCATGGAAAAGTCGAAAGATGTAAAAGTGGTATTGGCAGATATTGGATGGTCGGATTTGGGCACTTGGAAATCGCTGTATGAAGTTCAAGAAAAAGATCATCAACAAAATGTAATTGATGCAAATGCATTGGTTTACAACACTAACAATACCATTATCAAAGCCTCAAATGATAAGTTAATCGTTGTGAATGGATTAAATGATTTCATTGTGGTAGAAAATGACAATGTGATCATGATCTGTCCAAAGGAAAAAGAACAAGACGTCAAACAGTTTGTGGAAGATGCTACTGGATTGGATGGAAGGTTTAGTTAAGTAACAAGTAGTCCTATAAAAAACATAAATTGCAACAAGGCAACTAGTCGATATAAACTGGATTTTTGATTGAGTTCCATTTGCTGGTAGGTAAAATGGAAAACAAAAGACACCAGCCACCAGGCGGCAAAATTTTGTGCAGGGACTTGATTAAGTTTCCATTGCCAAAAATCTAAATGTATCGCTACGGGTTCAATAAAAAAGTCCAAAAAGGTCATCAGTGCCGCACCAAGTGCAGCTTTTCCAAAATGCCCGCCAAAATTCCATTCTTCTACCACAGCATTGGTGCTCATCAGTAAAATGATCCAATTCATCCCGATCACAAGTGGAACTCCTGCAATTTTTACACCTAAGGTATTTCCATAGGCATATTCTCCAAATAGTTTACCTGTTTGAGTGCCCGCTAGTTCTACTAACCAAGAGGCTATAAAGAGCAAAGCAAAACCTGCATAGGTTTTGAAATTTCTTGTTGGATAAAAATACAAACAAATAAATCCTGTAAACCAAAGCGTGTAAGGCGTTAAAGGCTGAAAAATCGCTCGATAATCCGGAATACTCAGGCCAATAAGTCCGGCTGCATATAAGACAATCAAGAATTTTTTAATAAAAGCTGGATTCATCTATTTGTTTTGTGCTTTAGCCCAGGTATCCTTTAGTGTTACGGTCCGATTAAAAATTAATTTTGACGAGGTGCTATCTGCATCTTTACAGAAATATCCTTTTCGAATAAATTGTAAGCCTTTGCCAATTTCAACCTCTGCCAATGCGGGTTCAATGTAAACTTTTTCTAAAATTTGTAAGGAATCTGGATTGATGAATTTGATGAATTCATCCCCTAAATCACCCGAGTCTTCTACAATTAAGAGACGGTCAAACAAACGAACTTCAGCCGTTTTTGCATGTTGCGTGGAAACCCAATGAATGGTACCTTTTACTGAAATGCCCGATGTATCTGACCCAGATTTACTTTCTGGTATATAGGTTGCATAAACTTCTTTGACGCTTCCATCTTCATTACACATATAATCTTCCACTTTTACGATATATGCCCCTTTTAAACGGGCCATAAGTCCAGGACCCAAACGAAAGAATTTTTTGGGTGGATCAATCATGAAATCTTCACGTTCGATATAAAGTTCCTTGGAGAATGGGACAATGCGTTTGCCACTCTCAGGATCTTCCGGATTGTTTTCAATCTGTAAATCTTCTGATTTTCCATCCGGATAATTGGTGATGATGAGTTTGATGGGGTCCAATACAGCCATGAATCGAGATGCTGATTTGTTTAAATCTTCTCGAATGCAAAACTCCAACAAGCTAACATCAATTAAATTTTCTCTTTTTGCCACGCCAATTTTTTCACAGAATAAGCGAATGGAGGCAGGTGTGTAGCCACGTCTGCGCAATCCTGATATGGTGGGCATTCTTGGGTCGTCCCAACCCGCAACAACTTTTTCATTGACCAATTGTAAGAGTTTTCGTTTACTCATAACGGTATGAGAAAGGTTCAAACGAGCAAATTCGTATTGGTGAGAAGGAAAAATTTCCAATTTTTCAATGAACCAATCATATAATGGACGGTGAACGTCAAACTCTAAGGTACAAACCGAATGGGTGATTTCTTCAATGGAATCAGATTGGCCATGGGCAAAATCATACATCGGGTAAATGCACCAATCATTTCCTGTGCGATGGTGAGCGACCTTGCGGATTCTGTATAAAAGTGGGTCTCTCATGTGCATGTTGGGGTGTGCCATGTCGATTTTAGCACGTAATACTTTAGCTCCATCAGCATACATTCCAGCACGCATCTCTTGGAAAAGTTGTACGTTTTCTTCAATCGACCGATTTCTGAAGGGTGAATTTTCTCCAGGTTGTGTAGGTGTTCCTTTTTGGGAAGCAATTTCCTCTGCAGTTGAATCATCCACATAGGCTAACCCTTTTTTAATCAGGCTAAGAGCAAATTGGAATAATTGTTCAAAATAATCTGAAGTATAACATTCCTTAGCCCATTGGAAACCCAGCCATTTTACATCGTTTTTAATCGAATTTACATATTCGGTTTCTTCGGTAACGGGATTGGTGTCATCAAAACGTAAATTAGTTTTTCCACCAAATGTTTCAGTGAGTCCGAAGTTTAAACAAATACTTTTGGCATGCCCAATATGTAGATAGCCATTGGGCTCAGGCGGAAAACGGGTAGTAATCCCATTTGGGAAATGGCCTTGATGAAGGTCATTTTGAATGATTTCTTCTAAAAAGTTTAAGCTTTTTTCTTTTTCGTTTTCCATCCGGTTGTTGATATTTTGCTTTAAGGTTAGCTGACCTCAAAAATACAAAAAAAACAGGAGATTTTAAATTTAACTTTTTGTCATTAAAATTTATCCATATGTCGATTCGTTATCAAGAAGAAATTTGAAAATCTTAATTAATTTATCTATATTAGCACATTAATTAATGAGAATTAACTTAATTGCTAATCGTCTACTCAAAAACACTTATACACGATGAATAATTTTATCAAACTATTTTCTACCTTCTTAATCACTACGATTTTTTCGGTATCGGTTTTAGCAAATGA
>JBEGQV010000057.1:0-7259 GCA_041180785.1 Bacteroidota bacterium
AATCTGATTCTTTACATGTTGGAACGCATTTTACAATGCCCAAACCATCAGATTATACGAATGACTTTTTAGTGAAAAATTATCTAAAATACGGATTGAATACTGCGCCTGTTTTACAATATCAAAAAGTTTGTTTGGATTTATTGAAATTGTATCCTTTTGATGCCTATTATTTATCTTACTGGGCAAATTTTCTCTTTAAAATGAATAAATATGATCAAGCAGAGAAAGTTTTTCAAAAAGCTATTCAATTACTTCCCGAGCAACAAAGTTTTAAATTTGACTTGGCTAAGTTCTATTTTCAATTAAAGAATTATCCCAAAGCAGTTACCTATTTTTCAGCTATTAGTAAGGAAAATAATTTTTATCCTGAGGCACAGTATCATAAAGCTGTTTCAATGGTATTTTTAGGCAAAAAAGAATTTGGTCAACAACTTATGGATTCATTGAGTGAGCAAAATAGTTGGCGAATAAAATTTTATCGAAATTATTTGTTTAAAAAGGATTCAACAAGTAATTCAATTGATAGTTTGGTGAATTTAAATCAATAATTTAAGGTATATTTCGTACCTTTGCACAAATTTTTTTAGAATGATTAAAATTTCTTTTCCTGACGGTCAGGTACGTGAATATGAAAAAGGGATTTCCCCTATGGAAATTGCTCTTTCAATTTCAGAAGGTTTGGCTCGTAATGTGCTTTCTGCAAGAGTGAATGAAGTAGTTGTTGATGCTTCTACTAAAATTACCGAAGATGCAAGTTTACAGTTGTTGACTTGGAACGATGAGGATGGTAAAAAAACCTACTGGCATTCTTCTGCTCACTTAATGGCTGAGGCCATCGAGGCGCTATATCCAGGAACTAAATTTGGAATCGGACCCGCCATTGAACATGGATTTTATTATGATATAGATTTAAATGGTCAGGAATTTGGTTCAGATCAATTTAAAGAAATTGAGGACAAAATGATCGAATTAGCAAAAGCTAAGAGTGATTATTTACGAAAAGAGATTTCAAAAGCGGATGCCATTTCCTATTTTAAAGAAAAGGGAGATGAATACAAATTAGAATTATTGGAAGGCTTAGAAGATGGATCTATCACCTTTTATAGCCAAGGAAATTTTACGGATTTATGTAAAGGTCCGCACATTCCTCAAACTGGCTTAATTAAAGCCGTTAAATTGTTAAGTGTTGCAGGTGCCTATTGGAGAGGAGATGAAACACGTAAACAAATGACGCGTATTTATGCAATTACTTTTCCGAAAGCAAAAGAATTAGAAGAATATTTATTCTTGTTGGAAGAAGCCAAAAAGCGTGATCATCGAAAATTAGGAAAGGAATTAGAATTATTTGCTTTTTCTGAAAAAGTAGGCATGGGATTACCATTGTGGTTGCCTAAAGGAACTTTATTACGCGAAAGGTTAGAAAACTTTTTGCGCAGAGCCCAAATTCGCGCAGGCTACTCCCCTGTTGTAACCCCCCATATTGCAAGTAAAGAATTGTATGTGACTTCTGGGCACTATGCCAAATATGGAAAGGATTCATTTCAGCCTATTCGTACGCCTGAGGCGGATGAGGAGTTTTTCTTGAAACCAATGAACTGTCCTCATCATTGCGAAATCTATAAAACAAAGCCAAGAAGTTACAAAGATTTGCCACTTCGTTTAGCTGAGTTTGGAACTGTTTATCGATATGAGCAACATGGTGAATTACACGGTTTGACTCGCGTTCGTGGATTTACTCAAGATGATGCACATATTTTTTGCCGACCTGATCAGGTTGAAGGTGAATTTATGAAAGTAATCGATTTGGTTTTATATGTGTTTAAGGCCTTGGGATTTTCAGAATACAGTGCACAAGTGTCGCTACGTGATAAGGAAAATCGTGAAAAATATATCGGTTCTGATGACGATTGGGATAAAGCAGAAGCTTCTATCATACGATCTGCCGAAGAAAAAGGATTACCAAGTGTTGTTGAATATGGTGAAGCAGCTTTCTATGGTCCAAAATTGGATTTCATGGTGAAAGATGCCTTAGGTAGAAAATGGCAATTAGGTACGATCCAAGTCGATTATCAATTACCGCAGCGATTTGAATTAGAATATACTGGATCAGATAACCAAAAGCATCGTCCGGTCATGATACATAGAGCACCTTTTGGTTCTTTGGAGCGTTTCGTTGCGATTTTAATTGAAAATACTGGAGGAAACTTCCCATTGTGGTTATCACCAGATCAATTAGCTGTCTTGCCGATATCTGAAAAGTACGAAGACTATGCAAATGAGCTGTTTTTACGATTACAAGAAGAAGATTTAAGAGGATATGTTGATCACCGTGATGAAAAAATTGGTCGAAAAATTCGTGATGCTGAAGTGCACAAAGTACCATTTATGATCATTGTTGGTGAAAAAGAACAAGCAGAAGGATTAGTGAGTGTACGTAAAAAAGGTCATGGCGACTTAGGTTCTATGACTCTAGATGCTTTTATGACATTAGCACAAGAAGAAATTCACCGTTTAACGTTTAATTATCACCAAGAAAAATAGAATATCAAGTAGTTGAAACTATTTTTATTGCAAAAACGTTAAAATTATTATAGATTTCGAATTGAAATTAAACATTTAATCATTTAAAATATGGCTTTACGCCCAAACAACAATTACAGAGGACCCAAAAGAGAAGAAGATCAACATCGCATCAATCAAAATATTCGTGGGGTGAATGAAGTTCGCTTAGTAGGTGAAAATGTAGAACAAGGAGTTGTTTCCATTGCAAAAGCTTTAGCAATTGCAGAAGAGCAAGGTTTAGACCTTGTAGAGATTTCTCCCAATGCTGTTCCTCCTGTTTGTAAAGTAATTGATTATGCAAAGTTTAAGTACGATCAAAAGAAAAAACAAAAGGAAATTAAAGCAAATGCCACTAAAACGGTTATAAAAGAAATTCGTTTTGGACCCAATACAGATGAGCACGATTTTAATTTTAAATTAAAACATGCCATCAACTTTTTAAAAGAAGGGGCTAAAGTAAAAGCTTATGTACACTTCGTTGGCCGTACCATCGTTTTTAAAGATAGAGGAGAAATTCTTTTATTGAATTTTGCAAAAGGTTTAGAAGAAGTTGGAAAGCCAGATGATATGCCAAAACTAGAAGGTAAGCGTATGTCGATCATATTCTCCCCAAAAGCAAGTAAAAAATAAGTAATCAACTATATGGAATATGAAGGTAATTTACTACCTTTGCATTCCGAATTTAAAATTTAATTTTTAACAGAATGCCAAAAATTAAAAGTAACTCTGGAGCGAAAAAACGTTTCAAAGTAACAGGAACTGGTAAGATTAAGCGTAAACACGCTTTTCATAGCCATATCCTGACGAAGAAAACAACTAAACAAAAGCGTAATTTAGTTCACGCAACGTTAGTTTCTCCGGCAGACAAAGATCGCGTAAATGTATTATTAGGTCTTGCGTAAGCCAATTTAGTTATTGTTCAACCTGATGTAGGCTAAAGTTTTCGAAAGAAACGCCTCATGTCAAAAAACAAAAAGTTATGCCAAGAAGTGTCAATCACGTTGCCTCAAGAGCAAGAAGAAAAAAAATCTTAAAGCTAGCAAAAGGCTTTTATGGTCGCGGTAAAAATGTTTGGACCGTAGCCAAAAACAAAATCGAGAAAGGTTTGCAGTATGCATACCGCGATCGTAAAGTAAAGAAAAGAGATTTCCGCGGATTATGGATCCAACGTATTAATGCCGCAGTTCGTCAAGAAGGTCTATCCTATTCTGCATTTATGGGTAAATACAATAAATCAGGAATGACAATGAACAGAAAGGTTTTAGCTGATTTAGCAATGAACCATCCTGAAGCCTTCAAGGCAATTATAAAGAAAATAGCGTAAGCTTTTGAAAAGTCCCGGAAACGGGACTTTTTTTTTATCTTTGTAGATATGAACACTTCCCTCAATCAACTTAAATTCGAGATACGCCCTTTTCAAGAAAAATTATTACAACACCCTATTAATAATTTTTTAAACGACTTGAAAGATCTAGAGCGTTTTATGCAGTTTCATGCTTTTGCTGTTTGGGACTTCATGAGCTTGGTTAAAAAACTTCAAATAGAATTTACCTGCACATCCTTACCTTGGAAACCTGTTGGTAATCCTCAAACTAGACGCCTAATCAATGAAATTGTATTTGGAGAAGAATCAGATGTAGATTTGGTTGGAAAACCTTGCAGCCATTTTGAATTGTATGTTCAGGCCATGCGAGAATTAGGGATCAACATTTTACCTGAATTAAACGATTTGCTGCAATCAAATGATCTCTCTGAAGTTATTCAAAGCATTCATCAAGTAAATCTTGATCTACGTTTAAAGAAATTTTTGCTGTTTACTTTTGAATCTATTGAAAAAAGAAAATTACACGAAATAGCAGCTATTTTTACTTTTGGCAGAGAAGATCTCATTCCTTCCATGTTTACAAAAATTGTTGATCATTTGCGCGAATTAGCGATTCCTTGTGATACATTATTGTATTATCTGGATCGTCATATTGAAGTAGATGGAGATTCACATGCTCATTTAGCGTATGAAATGATGATTGAGTTATGTGGAGACGATCAAACAAAATGGGATGAGGCAACATTAGCCGCAAAAGAATCGCTGCAAGTTCGAATTTTATTGTGGGACTCAATCGTAAATCTGTAAATGAAAACAATTTATTTGGATTACGCGGCAACTACACCTGTTCACAAAAATGTGATGGATGCCATGTTGCCCTATTTTCAAGATAAATTTGGGAATTCTGGATCGCAGCAACATCTTTATGGTTGGGAAGCAGAAGAAGTTATTGAACAAGCTCGTGCAACAATTGCTCAATGTTTTCAAGTAAAAAATAGACAAATTGTATTTACTTCTGGCGCAACAGAAAGTAATAATTTAGCTATCCAAGGATATTTAAAAAGTTTTTCATCTCCAGGACATCTCATTACATGTCAAACGGAGCATAAAGCTGTTCTTGAAGTTTTCCAACATTTGGAAATACAAGGATGGCAGGTGACTTATTTGTCAGTTGATACAAATGGACAAATTTCGCTAATCGACCTGCAGAACTCCATTCAGTCAACTACTCGATTAATTTCCCTCATGTGGGTAAATAATGAAACCGGTAACCTTCATCCTATTCCTGAGATTGTTCAAATAGCAAAAGCCAATCAAATTGTTTTGCATTGCGATGCCACACAGGCTTTAGGTAAAATAGATGTTTCTGCAGTCGATTTACCTGATTTAATAAGTTTTTCCGCACATAAAATTTATGGGCCTAAAGGAATTGGCGGATTAGTGATCAAGAATGAATCAATTCAATTACAACCTTTGGTTTTTGGTGGGAATCAGGAACGGGGATTAAGATCTGGAACATTACCCACGCCACAAATCGTTGGAATGGCAGAGGCTTTTAAACTCTTACCAGTTATGTTGAATAAAGGCTTGCTCTATAAAAAATGGAATATAAAGCTTGGCGAAATGTTAAAGAATAAATTTCCGAATAAAATTGTCTTTAATTCATGTCAGAATTCAATTCCTTCCATTCTAAGTTTTTCCATAAAAAATATTGATTGGGAAGAATTATTTAACAGATTACCTCAAATTGCTGTTTCAAATGGATCAGCTTGTAATTCAAAAACGAAAAATCCAAGTCATGTTTTAATGGCCATGGGATTGGATAAACATACGGCTTTGTCAACTATCCGCTTATCGATGGGATTATTTTCAACAGATGAAGAAATGGCCTTTACATTGGATTATTTAGAAACACAATTAAGTCAGCTGATATGAAAGAATGGGTTGAAATTGTGAACAAGTTGAATGAGGCCTTGCAGCAAGATGTACCGTTGGCTTTAGCCACGGTAATTGGAGTAGAGGGCTCAGCCTACCGACGTGTAGGTGCGCGTATGCTTATTTTAGATGATGGTACTTGGGTGGGAAGTATCAGTGGTGGATGTTTAGAGGGTGATATGCTTAAAAAAGCCCGTTTGGCCATTCAAAAGCAAGAGGTAAAAACAGTTACATATGATACAAGAGATGAAGATCCTTTTGCATTAGGTATAGGTTTAGGTTGTAATGGTAAGATTGATATATTAATTGATCCAGATCGAAATAGAATTATTGAATTTAAAACTATTATGGAAAAGGCTTTAAATTCAGAAAAGGGTTTAGAAATTTCGCATTCTTGGCTTCTTCCAGGCGAATCTTCTCCAATTGAATTACATGAATTTATTCCTCCTCAACCTAGAATTTGGATATTTGGTAATCAATTTGATTCGCACAGCTTGATTAAAATGTGTCATCAATTGGCATGGAAAATATTTTGGGTTGGTAATTCCTTAAAAATGCCAAATCAAATTAGACAATTGTGTATTCAAACCTATGATTGGGATGATTTAATATCCATTCAATTTGGTGATTACGTTGTTTGTATGACCCATGATTTGGACCGTGATATTTCAATTGCAAAGAAATTGTATTTACAATCACAAATTGCATATTGGGGTATTTTAGGACCAAGTAAGCGTTTATTGCGAATTAAAGAACAATTAGAAAAGGAAAATATTCATTTGCCAGAGACAATTCATACACCAATTGGATTAGATATAGGTGCTGAGGGTCCTGATGAAATTGCTATTTCAATTCTTGCTGAAATCATGGCCAAAAGGAATAATCGGGATGGCCAACCTTTAAAATTAAGGGAAAAAGCAATTCATGAATAATAAAAAAATCCTGGGGAAACCCAGGATTTTTTTTAAATTTTGAGAAATAAATTCATAACTCAAAACTCATAATTTATTTTACTTCTTCGAAAGATACATCTTCAGCAGCGTCAGACCCACCTGCATTTGCATCTGCAGTTTCGGTAGCACCTCCTTGGTCGCCAGCAGCATACATTTCCTGAGAAGCAGCTTGCCATGCACCATTTAGTTTTTCAACTCCTGCGTCAATTCCAGCTAAGTCTTGAGAAGCATGAGCAGCCTTTAATTCTGTTAAAGCTGATTCGATGGCAGATTTATTACCTTCTGATAATTTCTCGCCATATTCTTTCAATTGTTTTTCAGATTGGAAGATTAATGAATCTGCCTGGTTGATTTTTTCAACACGCTCTTTTTCAATTTTATCTGAAGCTTCATTTGCTTTTGCCTCATTACGCATTTTTTCGATTTCTGCATCTGTTAATCCACTTGACGCCTCGATACGGATTTTTTGTTCTTTTCCAGTT
>JBEGQV010000058.1:0-3159 GCA_041180785.1 Bacteroidota bacterium
CGTTATGTGAAAAGGCAATCCGGCAAATTGCTTTCTATTAACTGATATTGTCACTAAAGATTTTTGAAAAATTATTATATTTATTTAATTTTAAGTATCTTTGACTCTATAGTTAATTTATTATTGAACTAACTCTCTCAAAAATTATATACGCATGATTAACAAATCAAAATTATTCGGATCTCTTTTCTGCTTGATTTTATCGAGTATGTCGATTGTGACGATAGCCCAAACGACTAATCGTATTCCTAGCCCTACCATGTTATTTTTAAATGTTGCTCCAGATGCTCGAGCAGCTGCAATGGGAGATGCAGGTTCAGCTGTTTCAGCAGATGTTAACTCAATTTTCTGGAATCCAGGTAAATTAGCTACAGCAGAAAACAATTTAGGATTTTCAATTTCCTATTCACCATGGTTAAGAAACATTGTAAATGACATGGCACTTTACAATATTTCTGGTTATAAAAAAACGACTGAAGACCAAGCTTTCGGATTTTCAATCATTTATTTTGACCAAGGTACTTTCCAGGCTACTAGTAACTCAGGGACAAGTAATGGTAATTTCAATTCAAAAGAATATGCACTTACAGGGTCATATTCAAAAAAATTGACGAATATTTTATCATTAGGTGTTAACTTAAAATACATCAATTCAAACTTGTTAGGTTCTTATCAATCAACTACTACTGTCATGCAACCTGCTCAAACAGTTGCTGCTGATATTGGTTTATTCTGGAACAAAAATTCTGGTAAAAACTGGAACACAAAATATGGTTTAAACTTGTCAAACATCTCAGGAAAAGTATCTTACGGAGGAGCTGACAAAAACTTTATCCCAACAAACCTACGTTTTGGATTAGCAAGTACTAAAGACTACGGCGATGGTAATAAATTAACATTGGCTTTAGATTTCAATAAGTTAATGGTTCCTACACCAGATGCAAATGGCGGATCTAACTTAAAAGATGTAACAGCTATCGGCGGAATTTTCTCCTCTTTATTTGACGCTCCAGATGGATTTGGAGAAGAGTTAAAAGAAATTAGTACTTCAGTAGGTATTGAGTATCTAATGAAAAATACATTTGCCTTAAGAACTGGTTACTTTAACGAAAGTGCTGATAAAGGAAATAGAAAATACGCTACTTTTGGTGTTGGTTTTAAATTAGATCAAAAATACAATTTTGATTTTGCATACTTAGTTCCAACAGGCTCTAATAGCCCATTAGCAAACACTTTAAGAGTAACGTTATTAGCTGCAATTAATAACAAAGCAACAAAATAAGCGAAGCAATTTAACTGGTACAAATGACATCCCCTGGGGTGTCATTTGTGTTTTATAGTCATGAATCTTGATAGAACCCAAGCCCCTACTGCACATCCCTTAGAGTTAATAAAATTTCCAACTCCACAAAAATATGTGCTGAGTAATGGTATTGATGTGTATTGTATCTCCTTGGGCGACCAAGAAGTGTTTAAGCTTGAATTGATTTTTCAGGCAGGGGCCATTTTCTCTACAAAAGCAGGTGTTTCAGGAATAACAGCCCAAATGCTGAAGCGCGGGACAAATGGTTTAAACTCCCTAGAACTAAACGAATCATTTGACTATTATGGAGCTTATTGGGATGTACAAAACCACTTAGACACTGCTTCAATTACCGTTTATAGTCTTTGTAAACACCTACCAAATTTACTTCCATTGGTCACTAGTATCCTACAAGAAAGCAAGATAGACACCCAAGAATTTGACCAAGAACTTGATATTGAAATCCAAAAAAATAAGCATAATTGGGAAAAAACCTCTTTCGCATCCAATCAATACTTTAGACATCATTTGTTTGAAAACGATGTTTATGGAAGAATTTCAAATGAGGAATCGTTGAAAAACATACAACATTCCGATGTTTTGGGATTTTATCAACAACATTGGAAAGGACAAACGCCTACGATCATTCTTTCTGGCAAAATTTCGGAAAAAGAATTGAAAATGCTTGATCAAACCATTGGCCAGATGACTCTTGAACAAAAATCAAGTTTAAACAAGCAAACCTTACAAACGGGAAATACGCGAAAATTTTACCAAGAAAAAGAAAATGCACTCCAAACTTCTATCCGATTTGGTTGTTTGGGACTCACTAGAAATAACCCAGATTATTTTAAATTTAGTGTTTTGAACACCATTTTAGGTGGATTTTTCGGCTCTCGATTGCAAAAAAATATCCGTGAAGAAAAAGGATTTACCTATGGCATTTCGTCTTCGAATGTAGCCTTACAAAGGGCTGCTTATTGGGTGATTGGAACGGATGTTAATAAAGTAAATGCCAACCAAACAATTGATGAAATTCAAAAAGAAATTCAAAAATTGAAAACAGAATTAGTTCAAGATGTAGAATTGGCGCTAGTAAAGAATTATCTTTTAGGAAGCTTTATTGGCGAACTAACGCAGGCATTTGAAATTTCTGAAAAAGTTAAAATCATTTGCTTAGAAAACTTATCTCCTACTTTTTACGACGAATTTCAACAGCAAATTAAAGATTGCACAGCTGAAGATTTAATTCGTTTGGCAAATACTTATTGGAACAAAGACAATATGTTGGATGTAAGAGTCGGCTAAAAATTAGCCAACTCTTTAAATTCCTGAACACGACTTTCCACTTCATCCTCTTTGATTTCGAACAATCTTTCCGTACCAAATTTCTCTACACAGAACGAAGCCATCGCTGAACCATAGACAACTGCTTTACGCATGTTTTCAAATGAAATATCATCTGTCTTGGCTAGATATCCGATAAATCCACCTACAAAGGTATCTCCGGCTCCTGTCGGATCAAATACATCTTCCAATGGAAGAGCTGGGCAATAGAACATTTTATTTTCTTGGAACAACAAGGCTCCATGCTCACCTTTTTTAATAATCAAGGTTTTTGGCCCCATCTCCATAATCAAGCGTGCCGCAACTTTTAAGGAATACTGTTCAGATAACTGACGCGCCTCTTCATCATTGATACACAACACATCCACCATTTTCAACACACGTTTCAAATCATCCATGGCTACATTCATCCAAAAATTCATCGTATCCATGACGATTAATTTAGGTCTTTTTTGTAACCCATTAATGGCATCAATTTGAACTTGAGGTGTTAAATTTCCTAACATCAA
>JBEGQV010000059.1:0-4447 GCA_041180785.1 Bacteroidota bacterium
GTAAAATTGAAGCTGTTAAGTATGCTCGAGAAAATAATATTCCATTCATGGGAATCTGTTTGGGAATGCAATGTGCAGTAATTGAATATGGTCGCAATGTATTAGGACTCGATGATGCACATTCCTTTGAAATGAATCCTGATACAACCAATCCAGTTATTGACATCATGGAATCACAAAAATCTGTTGCGGAAAAAGGTGGTACCATGCGTTTAGGAGCATACCCTTGCAAAATTGAAAAAGGAACATTAGCCTATAAAATTTTCGGTAAAACTAATATTCAAGAAAGACACCGTCATCGCTATGAATTCAACAATTCTTATATGGAAGCCTATAAAAAGGCTGGAATGATCATGTCAGGGATTAACCCAGAGACCGGATTAGTTGAAATCGTGGAACTTCCTAATCATCCATTTTTCATAGGAGTTCAGTTCCACCCCGAATATAAATCAACTGTAGAGGTACCATCCCCTATTTTCGTACATTTTATTAAAGCAGCCTATCAGCATGCTTTACCTTTACTTAAGAATTCAAAAAATTAATTATGGATAGAAATTCAATTACAGGAATTATTATAATAGTTGGAATGCTCCTAGGATATGAGTATTTCTTTGGTTCAAAAATTCCTGCACCTGATACAAATAAAGCAGTAGTATCCCAAAAAAAATTATCCAAACCTAGTAAAATCGATTCTATAGATAAAAAATCAATTGATTCTACAAATGTTATAGCTCAAGATTTTGTAATTGAAAACAAGGATATAAAAGTAACGTTGAGTAACATTGGAGGAAAAATAAAAGAGGTACAGTTAAAGAACTATTATACCTATCAAAATTATGCCAATCATAAAAAGGATGGTTTAATCTTATTTGATGCTAAGAAAGATAAATTTGATATTTTATTGCCAATTGGCTCACAAAAATTAAATGTATCAAGCTTACCTTCAATTACTGAAAATGTAAGCACAAAAAGTATCACCTTTATTTCAAAAACTTCATCGGGTAAAACGATCAAACAAACCTATCAGTTAAATGAAGCAGGTTTTGAATTATCTTATTCGCTTGACACCAAAGATGTAGCTTCAGAATTATCTACTTCCGAATTTACAATTGATTGGACCGAGAATGTTCACCAAACTGAAAAAGACATCAATGAGGAGCGCAAAGCTACCATTAACTATTTATATCAAGAAGACGAGGAATTTGATAATTTAAGTGAAAATCCTTCAAACAAAGAATCTGAAACATTAACTAAGCGAGTTGATTGGATAACATTCAAAAAGAAATATTTTATCGCTGGATTAATTCCACAGAAATTCAATTTTACAAAGGCTGAATTAAATGCTACACCTAATTTATCGGATTCAATAAATATCAAAACATTGAATGCGAAAATTGCAGGTAATATAAATGATTTACAAAAAGGCAATGGACAATTTAAATTTTATTTTGGGCCAAATGATTATTCGAAAATCAAAAACATTGCTCCTTCTTTTGGAAAAAATGTCAAGTTAAGTTATGATTTCCTTTTACCAATTACGAAATATATTTATGTCCCCCTATTTGACTTTTTAGAAAGTATTATTTCAAATTATGGTTTACTAATCATAATTCTTGTATTAATTATCAAATCTGCATTGTTACCATTAACCTATAAAAGTTATGTATCAATGGCAAAAACGAGAATTTTAGCACCAGAAATAGCAAAAATTAAAGAGCGAATTGGAGATGATGCCGCGAAAGTACAACAAGAAACAATGAAACTTTATCAAGAAGTAGGTGTAAATCCATTAAGTGGTTGTATTCCTGTTCTTGCAACAATGCCCATCTTAATGGCAGTTTTCTTATTGTTTCCAAATTTAATTAATCTGCGACAACAATCATTTTTATGGGCAAACGACCTTTCAACTTTTGATTCAATCATAAACTTGCCTTTTAAAATACCATTCTATGGTTCACATGTTAGTTTGTTCTGTTTATTAATGACTGTATCGCAACTTGCATATGGTTATTATAACAATCAAATTACTCCTGATCAACCAGGACAGCCGATTGACATGAAAAAAATGGCCTACATCACGCCAGTAATTTTCATGTTTGTTATGAATTCGTTTGCTGCTGGTTTAAGTTTCTATTATTTTGTTTCCAATTTAGTAACCATTGGTCAACAATTAGCTATTCGTAAATTTGTTAATGAAGACAAAATCAAAGTCTTGTTAGAAGAGAATCGCAAAAAAATTGCTGCTGGTGGTGGAAAAAAATCGAAATTTTCTCAGTATTTACAAAATCAGATGAAGGCAGTTGAAGAGGCGCAAAAAGCACAGCAAGCAAATAAAGGAAAAGGTAAGAAGTAAGAAGTATGGCATCTTTAAGTGAAATTTATTTTGAACGAGCTAAAGGCATTATTCCTGGAGGTGTTAATTCACCCGTAAGGGCATTTAAATCAGTTGGAGGTCATCCTGTCTTTATTCAATCTGCAAAAGGGGCGTATTTACAAGATGTTGATGGAAATGAGTATATAGATTTGATTGGTTCTTGGGGACCCATGTTGTTTGGACATGCACATCCAGCGATTCAAGAAGCCTTAACACATGCCTTACAAAATAGTTTTTCATTCGGTGCACCTTCTTTAAAAGAAATTGAATTAGCCGAAAAAATCATTTCAATGGTCCCTTCTATTGAAATGGTTCGGTTAGTAAATTCTGGTACTGAAGCCACAATGGCAGCCATTCGATTGGCTCGTGCATTTACTTCAAAAGATAAAATCATAAAATTTGAAGGTTGTTATCATGGACATGGCGATTCTTTTTTAATCGCAGCTGGTTCGGGTGTTGCCACATTAGGAACTCCTGATAGTCCGGGCGTTACGAGATCAACTGCTAACGATACCTTAACTGCGGTCTATAATGATTTAATTTCTGTTCAACATTTATTTGAGGCCAATCCCAATCAAATTGCTGCCATCATATTAGAGCCTGTTGTAGGTAATATGGGTTTAGTATTGCCAAATGAAGGATTTATTGAAGGTCTAAGAGAACTTTGTGATGTTCATGGTGCCTTATTAATATTTGATGAGGTAATGACTGGATTTAGACTTTCAGCATCCGGATATCAAGGATTAACAACTGTAAAACCAGATATTACCACATTAGGTAAAATTATTGGTGGAGGATTACCCGTAGGCGCATATGGTGGAAGAAAGGAAATTATGTCAATGATAGCTCCTGCTGGACCAGTTTATCAAGCTGGAACCTTATCAGGAAATCCATTAGCTACTACTGCTGGGCTTGCTATGTTAGATTTAATTGATAACAATCCATCCATCTATACTGAATTAGATAGAAGAGGTAAGGCATTAAAGAGTGGATTGTCAACTGTATTTGAAAAACATAAAATTCCTTATTTTATTCAGCAAATTGGTTCGATGTTTACCATTTTCTTTACTAACAAATCTGTAGAAAATTTTAGTGATGCCAAAACATCTGATACCATAAAGTTTGGTAAGTTTTTCCATGGCATGTTGAAAAAAGGTATTTATTTACCACCTTCTCAATACGAGTCTTGGTTTTTATCCACCCAAATTACAGATGAGCATATTCAATACCTCGTTCATTCTGCTGATGAGGTGTTAACAACTATTTAACATGTTTTTTAGCTTTATCATACCAGTTTATAATCGTCCAGATGAATTGGATGAACTTTTAAATTGCATTTTAAAGCAAACTAATCAACATTTTGAAGTAGTTATTATCGAAGATGGGTCAAAGCTTAGTTCGGAAGAAGTAGTTAAAAAATATATTGATCAAGGACTTTCCATTCAGTATTTAGTTAAATCAAACCAAGGACAAGGATTTGCACGAAACGATGGATTTAACATAGCTAAAGGTGATTTTTTCATCATTTTAGATTCAGATGCATTAATTGAATCTGATTATTTAGAAATGGTAGAAAAAGAACTAAATGCAAAGCATTTAGATTTATATGGTGGTCCAGATAAAGATCATCCCTCCTTTACTCCAATTCAAAAAGCCATTTCCTATTCGATGACAAGCCTATTTACAACGGGTGGTATCCGAGGTAGAAAGTCAAATGTTGGAGGTACTTTTCATCCGAGAAGTTTTAATATGGGAATTTCTCGGAAAGTTTATGAAAAAAGTAAGGGCTTTAAAATTACACGAATGGGTGAAGATATTGAATTTAGTATCCGATGTATTTCACTTGGTTTTAAATCAGGCTTAATTGAAGAAGCATTTATCTATCACAAACGTAGGACTAGTTTTAGTCAATTTTATAAACAGTTGCATTTTTTTGGTAGAGCACGCATAAACATTGGGAGATTTTTTCCAAATGAACTAAAATGGGTACATTATTTTCCATTAGTTTACCTTTTTGGAAGTGTTTTTAGCTTCATATTTTTCATACTATTTCCACACCTCTTCTTATCAATA
>JBEGQV010000060.1:0-6018 GCA_041180785.1 Bacteroidota bacterium
GAATGATTATTCCCCTTTTACAAAAGACTTACAAGAGAAAATCACATTAGAAAAAAGTATTGCAAACGGTAAGGAAATTTATGCAGATTTTTGTGTGCAATGCCATCTTGTGAACGGTAAAGGCGATTCTAAAAATTTCCCTCCATTAGTTGGTTCAGATTGGGTGGGCAATAAAATAACTCAAAGTATTCATGCTATTAAATTTGGTCTTGCCGGAGAAATTAAGGTGAATGCTAAGAAATTCAACAATACCATGCCTCCTGCTGTTGGGCTATCCGATCAAGAAATTGCTGATGTAATGAACTATGTTAGGAATTCTTGGGGCAACCAACACCGTCAAATGATTAGCGTTGCACAGGTAGAACAAGTGAAACAATAAAGAAGCAAATTGGGCACGATCTCGTATAATAAAAGAAAGGAAAATGTATTCCATTCTTTAAATAGTTTTCAAAATTAGATTATAAATTGTATTTTGTTTTTGGTACAATTCTAATTTAATATAACCTATACCCTTGGGTCTAAAGGTAAAAAGGCTATATTTTTTTGATTCCCTTCTGTTGTTAAATGATGTTGGGGCAAATTTTATAGCAGATTTACCCCTTGATTGTTTTTATGGGTTTCAAATAAAAAATCCATAATATAAAAAGTAGTTGTGTTATTAGTTCAATTGTAATAGTAACACTAAAATACTACTCTATATTGTATTTATTTACAAAGGAATTTCGGTCATCTCTACTAATTTCAAAGAATTAGGAACTAAAGGCGCCGAATTTATCACTAATGAGGGACCTATGCAGCATTGTGTATCCACTAATTTAATTATAAGAGAATCATTATGAAGAACTATTACATTGGGTATGATATAGGAAGCTCTTCGATCAAGGTCGCCTTGGTAGAAGCCGCTACAGGAAAGAAAATAATAACAATTAATGAGCCGCAAGAAGAGATGGCTATACTCTCGCATTTTAAAGATTGGGCTGAACAAGATCCAGAAGTTTGGTGGAAATATGTTTGTATTGCAACCCAAAGAGCCATTACTGAGTCTAAAATTGATGCAAAACAGATAGCGGGTATTGGGATATCCTATCAAATGCATGGATTAGTGGTGGTGGATACAAAAGGGAACGTGTTGCGAAATTCCATTATTTGGTGTGATAGTAGAGCCGTAGCTATTGGACATAAAGCTTTTTCTGAAATTGGCGAACAAAAATGTGCCGAACATTTATTGAATTCACCAGGTAATTTTACCGCTTCTAAATTGAAATGGGTTAAGGATAACGAACCAGAAGTGTATGCCAACATTCACAAATTCATGTTGCCGGGCGATTTTATTGCATACAAACTTACAGGAACAATAGCCACTACAAAAAATGGATTGTCAGAAGGCATGCTTTGGGATTACAAAGAAAATGCCCTAGCCGATTGGTTGTTGGATTATTATGGGATTGATCAATCTTTGACCCCAACTATTGTAGAAAATTTCACCAATCAAGGAGAAACTAACGATCAAGGAGCTCTAGAATCAGGACTTCCTAAAGGTATTCCTGTAATTTACAGAGCTGGAGATCAACCCAATAATGCGTTGTCGTTGAATATTGTACAGCCTGGTGATGTCGCGGCAACTGGTGGAACTTCGGGAGTAATATATGCTGTTACTGATCAATTGAAATCAAAAGAAACATCAAGAATTAACAGTTTTGTTCATGTAAATTATACCCATGAAAATCCTACAGTGGGGAAACTCTTGTGTATCAATGGTGCAGGAATACTCTATCGATGGCTTAAGAATTTTAGCAATGAAGACACCTATGACACTATGAATGAAAAAGCTGCTAACATTCCAGTTGGTTCAAATGGCGTGGTAGTTATTCCTTTTGGCAATGGGGCAGAACGCATGTTAGACAGCAAAAATATAGACAGCCATATTTTGAATTTGAATTTCAATACTCATAGTCAGGGACATATATATAGAGCAGCTATTGAAGGGATTGCTTTTTCATTTGTTTATGGGATGGAAATTTTAAAAAATGATGCCACGCAAATCAAGGTAATTCGGGCGGGGAATGATAATTTATTTCGTTCCGAAATTTTCTCCAATACAGTGGCAACACTGATAGGTCACGAAATTGAAATTTATAATACCACTGGGGCCGTTGGAGCAGCAAGAGCGGTTGGTTTACAAGACGGCAATTATGAACAATTTGGCGAACATATATTAAGAAATGACCATGTGATGACTTATAAGACATTTAAAAACAGGGAACCTTATGTAGCAGCATATACCAATTGGAAAAAAGAATTAGAAGAAATAATAACCCATAAATAATACAAGTATGATAGTTTTAGGTAACAAAGAGTATTACAAAGGAATCGGTCAAATTCAATACGAAGGAAAAGATTCAGACAATCCTCTAGCATTTAAATATTATAATCCCGACCAAATTGTAGCTGGAAAAACCATGCGTGAACATTTTAAATTTGCCATCGCTTATTGGCATACGTTCTGTGGTCAGGGCTCGGATCCTTTTGGTCCAGGAACCCAATCATTTGCCTGGGATCAATCATCAGATCCAGTGCAAGCAGCCAAAGACAAAGCAGATGCTGCCTTTGAATTTATCAGTAAAATGGGGTTTGATTATTTTTGTTTTCATGATTATGATTTAATTCAGGAAGGACCAACATTTGCTGAATCAGAAAAACGTTTACAAATTATCACGGACTATGTAAAAGAAAAAAAAGCAGCTTCAGGGATAAAATTACTTTGGGGAACTGCCAACTGTTTTTCTCATCCTCGTTACATGAATGGTGCCGCTACTAATCCTGATTTTAATGTTCTGGCCAGAGCTGGCGGACAAATAAAATTAGCTTTAGATGCTACTATTGCTCTTGGTGGTGAAAACTATGTGTTTTGGGGAGGTCGTGAAGGGTATATGACCTTGTTAAATACAGATATGAAAAGAGAATTGGATCATATGGCACAATTCTTAATTCAGGCTAGAGATTATGCACGAGCGCAAGGATTCAAAGGGAATTTCTTCATTGAACCCAAACCTATGGAACCCATGAAACATCAATATGATTTTGATTGTGCTACGGCTATTGGTTTTTTACACGAATATGGGTTGGAAAAAGATTTCAAAATGAATATTGAAGTGAATCATGCCACCTTGGCGCAGCATACATTCCAACATGAATTGGCTACTGCCGCTAAATATGGTATGTTAGGAAGTCTAGATGCCAATAGAGGAGATTATCAAAACGGTTGGGATACAGACCAATTTCCTAATAACATTCAAGAAACGACCGAGGCAATGTTAGTATTTTTAAAAGCTGGAGGTTTACAAGGAGGAGGAATTAATTTCGATGCCAAAATTAGACGCAATTCAACCGATTTGGAAGACGTTTTCTTAGCACATATCGGTGGGGCTGATACCTTTGCGAGAGCCTTATTGACCGCTGATAAAATTATTTCTTCTTCGCCATATGAAGCATTGAGAAAACAACGCTACAGTTCGTTTGATACAGGCAATGGAAAAGCTTTTGAGGAAGGAAAATTGGATTTGAAGGCATTATATAAAATTGCACAAGAAAATGGAGAGCTCCCATTGCAAAGTGGTAAACAAGAGTTGTTTGAAAATATTATTAACCACTATATTTAATATAAATACCCAAACTACTAGGACTTCAACTTTCGAAAGCAACCTAGTTTTTTTAGAAGCATTGTCCTTGTTTTCAAGGGGATCTTAAAAAATAGTTTTTAATACGAATAAAAGAAATAGGGCTTTTTATTGTGTTACATTAAAAAAGATATAAAGTGAGAAAATTTAAAATTACATCCTTGGTATTACTTTCAGTTTTAGGAAGTGCTTTTGCGCAAAGCACTACAAAAAAACTTTCGGAAGTATGGGTGTCCGATTTAGGAAATGGGAACTATAAAAACCCGATTATTTATGCCGATTATTCGGATCCAGATGTGTGCCGGGTAGGAAAAGATTACTATATGACAGCCTCGTCTTTCAATTGTATTCCCGGTTTACCCATTTTGCATTCAAATGATTTAGTGAATTGGGAATTAATCAATTACGCATTACCGAAACAGCCACCTTTTGAAGTTTTTGACAAAATACAACATGGCAATGGCGTCTGGGCACCTTGTATTCGTTTTCACAACGAGGAGTTTTATATTTTTTATCCCGACCCTGATTTTGGAATCTATATGACCAAAACCAAAAATCCCTATGGTCAATGGAGTGAGCCCATTTTGCTAAAACCCGGCAAAGGAATTATTGATCCAGCACCTTTTTGGGATGAAGACGGGAAAGCCTATTTAGGATATGCATTTGCGGGCAGTCGAGCCGGGACTAAAAGTGTATTAATGCTATGCTCTATGAATGCTGAAGGCACAAAGGCAAATGAAGATGATGTGTTGTTATTTGATGGTCATGCCAAGCATAACACCATTGAAGGCCCAAAATTCTATAAAAGAAATGGGTATTATTATGTTTTTACACCGGCAGGTGGAGTGGCTACAGGCTGGGAATTGATTTTGCGTTCTAAAAACATCTATGGCCCTTATGAAGAAAAAATTGTCTTAGAGCAGGGCAAGACCAAAATTAATGGGCCTCATCAGGGGGCCTGGGTAGATACCGTTACTGGCGAGGATTGGTTTATTCATTTTCAAGACCAAGGGGCTTATGGACGGGTGGTGCATTTAAATCCGATGTCCTGGAAAGACAATTGGCCGGTAATGGGTGTAGATAATGATCATAATGGCATTGGCGAACCAGTTACTGAATATAGAAAACCAAATGTTGGGGCAGTATATCCTAAAGCAACGCCACAGGATTCTGATGAATTTAACACTCCAAATCAAGAATTGCAATGGCAATGGCATGCCAATAAAAAGTTGGTTTGGGGCTATCCCTCAGCCGGGATGGGTTTCTACAGATTGAATTGTATCCCAAAGCCTGAAAATTATGTCAGTTTATGGCAGGTGCCAAATATAGTTGCTCAAAAATTTCCAGCGGAAGAATTTACGGCGACCGTAAAATTTGAGTTTACCCCTAATTTTGATAATGAGGAATTTAGATTGCTGATTATGGGAAGAAGTTATAATTCCTTATCGGTGAAACAAATTAACGGTAAGTTACAATTGATTCTGTCAATGGCCCAACAGGCAGACAAAGGGAAAGCCGAAACCAGTACTGAAATTACCAACTTGAATAGCAATTCCCTTTATTTTAGAGTCAAAGTAGCAAAGGATGGTCAATGCCAATTTTATTACAGCTATGACAATACCCAATACCTAAAAGCAGGAGCTGCATTTAAAGCAATGGAAGGATTGTGGATAGGAGCAAAACTCGGTTTTGTGGCGCTGAGGGAGGGAATCATCAATAATGCCGGCTTCGTTAATTTGGATTGGTTTAGAATCACTAAGAACTAATTCCGGTTAAATTTGTTGAAATAAAAAAAAGAAGTCATCTGACTTCTTTTTTTATTTAACTAAAACTGAACTATCAGTTTTTATTTTTTTGGTATTCGCTAGTCGTTGATTTTTTTTTTTTGGTTTTGAAGGATTTTGTCAAAAGTTGTCATCGTTTATTAAAAACAAGCAGTGTATGCACCCAAACTAATTACACCCTTTTTAAGAGCAAAGCTGAATCAAGCATCTAATACTATAAATATAGCTTTATAATAAGAAAAGTTACTTCTCTTTAGTTTGTAATCAACTTAATTATTCAATTGCATAAACAGGACTAACTTCTATATATTCAACTTCTTCCTCCCTTTTATCCACTAAAACAATAGTGTAATTGATAAAATAGTCAATCATATCAAAAACATTTATTGCCTGTTTTTGGTTATTATAAAATTTGGAAGAATGTATATAGTTTTCGAGATCTAGTATTTTATTCGGTTTTAAAGTGCCTATTCTTGTTACTTTTTTAAAATAAAGTTCTTCCCCTTCTTTAAATAAATAAATATCATTGCTGTATTTTGATTGATAAATATATTTTT
>JBEGQV010000061.1:0-8935 GCA_041180785.1 Bacteroidota bacterium
TGAAACGGCTGGTAAACATTGTGTGGTGGTAGGTAGAAGTCAGATTGTGGGTTTACCTATGTCGATATTAATGCAAAGAAATCATCCTGTTGGTAATTGTACTGTAACCTTAACTCATTCAAGAACAAAAAATCTTGAAGAAATTTGTGCCCAAGCTGATATTTTAATTGCAGCCTTAGGAAAACCTGAATTTATCAAAGCATCACATGTAAAACCAGGGGCAGTGATTATTGATGTTGGATTAACTCGTGTGGAGGATACAAGTAAGAAATCAGGATTTGCATTAAAAGGAGATGTGGATTTTAATGATGTCATTGACAAATGTTCTTATATTACGCCTGTTCCAAAAGGTGTTGGACCGATGACCATCGTTTCTTTGATGAAGAATACTCTTCTATCTGCAAAAGGAAAGATTTATCCAAAGGATTAATTCATGAATGATTTTGAAATTATTTCCTATCGTTCTGAATTTAAATCTGCTTTTAAAGCATTAAATGAAGAATGGATTACGAAATATTTCAAAATGGAGGAATCTGATTTTAAAGCATTGGATCATGCTGAGAAATATATCATTCAAAAGGGTGGCCAGATTTTTATTGCACTTTTAAATCAAGAAGCAGTTGGAGTTTGTGCATTGATTAAAATGAACAATTCGGTCTATGATTTTGAGCTAGCTAAAATGGCCGTTTCTCCAAAGTTTCAAGGCAATAAAATTGGATTTTTCTTAGGAAGCGCTGCAATTGATTATGCCAAAGGAGTTGGCGCAAAAGCGATATATTTGGAAAGTAATACCTTGTTAGCACCTGCCATACAATTATATCGAAAACTTGGATTCAATGAGATATCAGGATATCCATCCCCATATCAACGGGTTGATATTCAAATGTCTTTATCAATTATTTAAAGTGAAAACGGTGAAAAACACCTAAGGGTAGTTTTCTGCCAAATTGATCTGGAATAAACAATTCGCCACTTTCTGAATTTTTGGGATGATTAAAAATACCATTCATTAAATTTTGAATAATGAGCGTTGAGAAACCCATCGAATAAAGATTTGAGAGAATTAAATGTTCCTCAGGTGCCACAATTTCTTTAACAGAATGGAGTAAATCATCTATTTGCTCTTCTAATACCCATTTTTCGCCATCGGGTCCTCTTCCATAGGCTGGTGGGTCTAACAAAACACCTTGATAAAAATTGCCTCTTCGTGCTTCCCTTTTAACAAACTTCAAGGCATCTTCAGCCATCCATCTGATACCATCTAATTTGGATTGTTCCATGTTTTCTCTGGCCCAAGATAAAACGGGCTTTACGGAATCTACATGAGTCACATCTGCTCCTGCTTGCTTACAAGCCAAACTTGCTCCACCTGTGTAGGCAAATAGATTTAAAAATTTTGTTTTAGCGGTTTTAAAGGTAGGAATTTCCTTGGCTAAATATTCCCAGTTAGAAGCTTGCTCCGGAAATAAACCTACATGTTTAAACGAAGAAAGGGATATTTTAAACTGCAATTGAAGTTGATTAGACTCATATGGAATAAACCATTTATCAGGTACATGTTTTTTGGCAAACCAAGTACCTTTTTCTAGACTACCCTTTTCTTTTTTAAACGTTGCATCTGCTAATTTTTCCCATTCAGATTCAGGTAAATGTCTTTGCCAAACTGCCTGAGGTTCTGGTCTACGAACTGTGTATTTTCCAAATTGTTCAAGTTTTTCAAAATTGCCAGAATCAATTAATTGGTAACTTTTGTTCCAAAAACTTGGACTCTCGATATGGATGGATGCAGGTAATGACATTTATTTGATATCAACTTTGTTTAAATAGAAAACCGACCGTTTTCCTTCTTCTTCATTTGCGATGGTTTGAAAACCGTTTGCTAAGAAATAGGTATCGTACCAATAATTCAATTGCGTTTTATTTGATTTTTTAATTTTATCTGTTTCACTTAATCCTTCAATTTTTTTAACCTCTTCTTTTTCAGTGGTACCGTCTAAGGTAATTGTTTTGGAAATGATTTGGTCATTGTAGGCATATGATAAGGTGATAAAATCACCATGGATTCTTGATTTAATTTTTTCGGTCAATTTATCTTCTTTCGAATTGTTCAAATCAATACTTTTATCCCATAAATAATTTCCATCTTCATCAAACGCGACGAGTATCCCATGGGTGTACACCCAGCCATCAAATTGTTGCTGATTACCATAATAGCCGTATCCTCGGTACCCCCACGGACTATAATAGCTTGAAAAAGGCGAATAGAGTCCATAATTGCCATAGCCCCATCTAAAAGGGTTATACAAACTCGACCAGGGTGAATAAAAACTATAGGGTCCTAATGCATATCCAGGAATAGTATATCCTCCATATAGGGTACCGTAAGGATTAAAAGCAGAATTGGCAAATTTGTAATCTGCATAAAAAGATTCTGCAATGACAAAATATGTACTTCCTTCTTTTATAATATCATGTACTATAAGTCGGTAATCAAGTCGTAAGTCCTCCCCTTTATCTTCTTTATTTTTGATTTTTTTCTCTTGCTTTTCCTTTTGTTTTTCTCCTAAAAAATTAAAGAAATTGGCAAATTTAGTAAAACTATAAAATTTGGAATTTTGAAGTTCACCATCCATGAAAGAGTTAAAATAGATTCCTTGAGACGTTGGACCTTTACTAGAACCAATGGTACTTTTGTGTCCATATGTCCCTACAACAACTTGTAATGAATCATTGATTTGGGTTGATTTTGCATTCATCATAGCAAATTCCTCATTAGGTTCCATAATGATTTGGTTATATTGGTTACCTTGTTCATCAAACGAACGAACTATTAATTGGTATGATTTTGGTCTATTTCCTGAAGTATAGGTAATGTTGATGAGTTGTTGGGCTGTATCAAGATCCATGGATTGAATTTCAGATTGCCCTTTCACAACAGATGGTAATATCCGAGTAGATTTTAAAGCTAAATTTGTAAACAACACCATCGGTTGGGAATTAATAATTCCTCCAATAAAAACGGATTTATTTAGTACTTTAAAATTGGAGATTTCCATTCGGTCCACTGAATAAATTTGAAATTTTTCATATTTACCATTAGAAATATCAATTCGAAACACGGAATAGGCGTTACTTTTAAATCGACTAAATAAGAGATGCAAAAATTTCCCATCGAAACTGTGTGTCACATAATCCAAATTAGAGTCAATATTACCAAAAACGGTCCAGTTTTGTTGAAAATTAGTATTTAATTTTGCGAGGCTAAAATCCGTTTTACTTGTTTGAGTTAAAATGACCAAACCTTTTTCTCCCAAGGGAATATTAAAAATCGCTGCATCACTTGATTTTACAGGGATTTCTAAACGGGTAGGATGTTGAGCATAACCTCTCTCCAAATTTAATACGAATAGCAGGGCAAAAATTACACCAATTTTGTACATATTTTTATTGACTTAAGCTTAAAATAATGTCAAATTCTGCTTTTGTTACGGGCGTAACTGAGAGTCGAGATTGTTTGATTAATGCCAAGCTTTGTAACCGACTATCCGCTTTCATTTGTTTCAAACTTACGGTTTTTGGTAATTTTTGAACTGGTTTAAATTCAACCACCACCCATCGCTCATCCTCTGTGGTCGGATCTTGGTAATATTCCTTCACTACTTCTGCAATGCCTACGACTTCCATTCCTTCATTTGAATGATAGAAAAATGCCCAATCACCCACCTTCATCGCCTTCATGTTGTTTCTGGCTTGATAGTTTCTCACTCCGTCCCAAACAGATTTACCTTCTTTAACGAAATGATCCCAAGAATATTTGAATGGCTCTGATTTAATTAACCAATAATTCATTTTTAAGGGAATTTAGGAAATTTTGAAAAGTCTGGCTTACGCTTTTCAATAAAAGCATTTTTTCCTTCTTTTGCTTCATCAGATAAATAATATAGCAAAGTTGCGTTACCAGCTAGTTCTTGAATACCTGCCTGACCATCCAATTCTGCATTAAAAGCTGATTTTAACATCCGTAAGGCAATGGGTGATTTATCTAACATCTTTTCGCACCACTCAACCGTTGTTTTTTCTAATTCCTCCAATGGCACCACTTTGTTCACTAATCCCATGTCCAACGCTTCCTGCGCGTTGTATTGGTCACACAAATACCAAATTTCTCTTGCTTTCTTTTGACCCACCACTCGGGCTAAATAGGAAGCACCAAAACCTCCATCAAACGAACCAACAATAGGTCCAGTTTGTCCAAATCGGGCATTTTCTGCTGCAATAGATAAATCACAAATTACGTGTAAAACATGTCCACCACCAATGGCCCAACCTGCTACCATCGCAACTACTGGTTTCGGAATGGACCGAATTTGACGTTGAAAGTCTAATACATTTAAACGTGGAACAGCATCTTTTCCTACGTAGCCCCCATGACCTCTAACACTTTGATCACCCCCGCTACAAAAAGCCCTTCCTCCTTCACCGGTTAAAATAATGGCTCCAATGCTCGGCTCTTGTCGACAATATTCCATCGCTTCAGCCATTTCCTTTACTGTTTGTGGTGTAAAGGCATTATGCTTGTGCGGTCTGTTAATGGAAATTTTTGCAATTCCTTTGTACTGAGAAAAAATTATTTCCTCAAAATCTTTAATCTTTTCCCACGCAAAACTTGTATTCATATATTTATTTTTAATATTCTTTTCTCTCGTCTCTCATCTTTCGTCTCTCGTCTCTCGTCTCTAATCATTATACTCCACTTCCCACGTATGATCTGCCAACAACAAAACTTTAGCCAAATATTTACTGTATTTCATTGAACGGCCCCATTCTTCTGGACTCACTAGTGATAAAAGATCTGTTCCATCTTCTTTTTCGTATAAATAATAGGTTTGATTGATGATTGGTTCAAAACCCATTGCTGCATCGTAAATACGTTCTGATATTTCTTTTCGTTCTGCCAATAATTTTGCCTGCTTTGCTAAAACTTCCATTTGTTCATACAACTGGTTCATTTGTCGGTCAGTTTGTTGGCGCATGGCTAATACAGATCGACCCTTGGCCTTTCCCATATCTTCCGGCTTAATCACCGCAGAGCCTGCCGTATGGGCATATGGAAGTAAACCTGGATTTTCAGCTACCTTATCTGGATTAATTGGATTTAAAAATGGGTCTTCTGAAGTTTTAGTCATCTTTGAATTGAATTCTTCAATTATACCACGAAATTAGAGAATGTTTACTTAATTTTGATAGTTTTTATCAAATATGCGTACAATTTCTTTTCAAAATTTTCATGAATTTACTCCTCAAAACAATTTTGAAGTTAAGGTGTATGATTTTTGTGAAAAATGGCGCTCTAATTCCCAATCGTTTACATTTTTTACTTCAGGTTCAACGGGAGAACCCAAGAAAATTATTTTAGCAAGAGAGCAATTAGAAAATTCTGCTAAACAAACAATTTCTTGGTTAAAATTAAAGGAAAATCAAGTAGCATTACTTTGTATATCTCCTGAATTTATTGGAGGTGCCATGGTATTGGTTCGCGCCATGATGGCTCAAATGGATTTGTTACTTATAGAGCCACAACAAGATGTAACTGCTGAATTAATTTCTTGTAGGCAATCAATTCATCTAGCGTCTTTTGTGCCGAACCAATGGAAAGTATTGTTGAATTCAAAAATAGATTTGAATTCAATTTTTAAAAACGCCGTCGGCGTTTTAATCGGCGGAGCCGATTTAGACCTTGTTACAAAAAATAAAACACATAATTGTTGTCAATTCCCAGTTTATTTGACTTATGGGATGACAGAAACCGTTTCGCATATTGCTTTTCAATCCATTGGGATTCATCCGACTAACTTTTTAGAAACGTTACCTTTTGTAAAGATTCGTCAAACGTTAGATGGTAAATTATGTATTGCTTCACCTTCTACTTGGCAGAAATGGATTGAAACAGAGGATTTAGTTGAAATAATTGAATCCAATAAATTTTTAATCAAAGGAAGAGCCAATCGAATCATCAATTCTGCTGGATTAAAAATTAACCCTAAAGCCTTAGAAGAAAAATTAGACGTGTTTTTTGAATTACACGAGTTGCAAGTAAATTTCTTTATTGCGGGTGTAGCTGATGATTTTTTTGGAGAAGTTGTCAGTATCTTTGTAGAAGGTAGTCAAACCTTTGAATTGAATAAATTAAACGATTTTTTAATTCAATTTTTTGAAAAAAATAAATTGCCTAAGCGGTTATATCAACTAGTAACATTTGAAAAAACCCCCTCTGGTAAAATTGATCAGCAAAAAACGATTGGTAAAGCATTAGCTATATGAAAAACTGTATTCTCTATTACGAAAGTCCACAAGATGTACCTGCACCCTACCATTTTGAATCAAAAATTGAAATTGATTTTGAGAGTAATCAGAAGGCATCGATAGACGTAAATGTTCAATATATTGATCGAGAAGATTTTTCGAAGGAAGATTTGATGGCAGAAGGATTGCAAGTGGAAAATCAATGGGCGTGGAAAGGTGAATTACCAACAATCTGGGTTTCAATATTACAAGAGCGATTAAACAACTATATTGCAGGGGAAGCTAGTCCAAAATCTCACGAACCGTTTATTTGTTTTGAGAATGAAAAAGGTCAAACATTTAAGCCTAAGCAAAAGCTTGAAAGGGAAGATGTTTTTTTGCAAGAATTCATGCAGGCCATTTTAGAACTTGCAGAAAAAGAATTCCCTTTGTATTTAGGTTTTCAGTTTAATCACTTGGATAAAGGTTGGATATTGATTGAAGGGGAAATGTCATTTGCTTCAAGGAAATTCAACTTTATCGAAAATGGAAAGGAAGAACAGGTGAAAGAAGTTGATTTTGATGCAATTCAAGCACTCATGAATGATTTGTTTATTGGAGAATTTATTGCGGATAAAGCACAGGAAAGCTTAAAAAATAAAGAAACATTTGCTGTATTTCCTGGAGACGGATTGTGGTACACCGCTGGAAATAGTTGGAAAAAACCAAATGGAAATTATCAATATTTTGTTAATTTAGAAGACACGTTAAACGAACTATTTTCTTAAAATGGAAGAGCTATCACTTGAGATTGAACAACAAATTCTTGGTGTTTTGCAGTTGCAAAAATCTTCGGTTAATCGACTTAGAAGCTCAAGTGTATCTGAAAGAATAGAAAAACTAAAAGCCCTAAGGGATTATGTGATTTCACATGAAGATGAAATTTGTCGTGCGATGTACGACGACTTCAAAAAACCTGCCTCGGAAGTTCTGATTGCCGAAATATTTGGCATCAAGCATGAGATAAATCATGCGATATCTTCTTTAAGAAGTTGGATGGCTCCCCAAAGGACCTCTACTCCTATTTTTTTATTGGGTACATCTTCCTATATTCAAAAAGAATCAAAAGGATTAACTTTAATTATATCCCCATGGAATTATCCTTTGAATTTGAGTATATGTCCATTGGTTTTAGCCATTGCTGCAGGAAACACCGCAATTTTAAAACCCTCTGAACTGACACCGAATGTGTCAGCCTTTATCAAAAAAATGATTTCTTCTTTGTTTGATAAAAGTGAAGTGTATGTTTTGGAAGGGGAAGCGAATGTGGCAACTTTTTTGTTACAGCAAAAGTTTGATCATATTTTCTTTACAGGTTCTCCGATGATTGGTAAAAAAGTGATGGAGGCAGCATCCAGGCATTTGACATCTGTAACATTGGAATTAGGAGGAAAATCTCCAGCAATTGTGGATGAAACCTGTGATTTACAAGTCGCAGCAAGAAAAATTGTTTGGGGTAAGTTTTTTAATAATGGACAAACTTGTATAGCGCCAGATTATGTTATTGTTCATGAGACAGTATATTTGGCATTTTTAGAAGCCCTTCAAAAGGCAATTGAGTTAAGTTTTGGAGAATTATCCTCTATTCAAGCTTCAAAAGATTATTGTCGAATCGTAAATCGAAAACATTTTCATCGAATTATTCAACTGTTGGAAGATGCATTAGGAAAAGGTGCTAAGGTATATTTTGGAGGAGAAACGAATGAAGTGGATCATTATATATCTCCCACCCTTATCACGGGATTGAGTAATGAAATGCAAATCATGCAAGAGGAAATATTTGGGCCAATTTTACCCGTATTATCCTATCAATCTCAAGAAGAATTAGTAGATGGAATACTTGCAAAGGAGAAGCCATTATCTTTATATATCTTCTCTAAAAATAAGGAATTTGAACAATATGTATTAGCTCAAACGAGCTCAGGGACAGCCGTTGTAAATGATTGTTTAATTCAATTTGGACATCCATCACTACCTTTTGGTGGTGTGAATCACTCTGGAATTGGAAAAACAACAGGTTTATATGGATTTTTAGAATTTTCAAATCAAAAATCAGTGTTAATTCAGAAAACGAATTTCTTAAAACTTATTTATCCACCGTACAATCTTCGTGTAAAGTGGTTAATTGATAAAATGGTAAAATGGTTTTAAGGAATACTGTTTTTTTGTGTTTGTTCATGTTATTTTTTTCTTGTGGTCAAAAGGAAGAAAATAAAGGCGAGTCTATTCCGGCAATTCCAGTTTTACAAAGTCCATTAGATTATACAAAACAAATATTGTATTTAAATACCTTAATTCAGGAAAATGAACAACCTCAATTGTTGTTTTATCGTGCAAGAGCTTATTTTCATACCCATCAATATCATTTAGCAAAACTCGATTTAGATCAACTCTTCAATCGAACGAATGAAATTAATGATGAATATGTTTTATTATATGCATGGGTTAATAGCCGAATTGGAAATGTCGACAAAGCCTATGAATTATTGAAATTGTCAAATTTTTCTAAACATAAAACCTATGAATCATTACCTGTATTTTTTGAAATTTACAACCAAAAAAAGCTAAAATCTGATTCTTTACATGTTGGAAC
>JBEGQV010000062.1:0-6576 GCA_041180785.1 Bacteroidota bacterium
AAAAAAAAGCACTTCCGTAAATAGTCACAATTACCGGGAATGGCCCCTTCCCCTCCTTGGGTAAAAAAATATCTAATTTATGTCCAATAATTTGATCTCCTGCATAATCTACTTCTATCCAAGATTTGGACGCCTCCACATAAGTCTTGGAGTAATCAGGCGCATTTTGAGCAAATGAAATAGAAGGAAGAAGGAAAAAGTAAGACGTAAGAAGAAATAAGTATGAGGTATAAGGTATGAGGTATAATTTAAAGTTTTTCATAGCATTTTTAAAATTTTATAAATGTACTGATATTTTTAAGACGGAACTGTCAATTGTAAAAATTGAACAAAAATTATTCGTAATTTTGGGGGACTAAATTCAATAAAATGTCTCAAAAACCTTACGATTACCTAATAGTTGGAGCTGGATTTTTCGGTAGTATATGTGCCGACGAATTACAAAAACGAGGAAAAAAGGTTTTAGTCATTGAGAAAAGAAACCATATTGGAGGCAATTGTTATACAGAAAATCGCGATGGAATTAATATTCATTATTACGGTGCGCATATTTTTCATACATCCAATAAAAAAGTTTGGGATTGGATTAACCAATATGCAGAGTTTAACCATTTCACCAATCGCGTAGTAGCCAATTACAAAGGGAAATTATTTGCATTACCCTTTAATATGTGGACTTTCCACCAATTATGGGGCGTAATTACACCCGAAGAAGTAAAAAAGAAAATTGAAGAACAAGGAAGTTATATCCAAAATCCACAAAACCTAGAGGAACAAGCCATCCACTTAGTTGGAAAAGATGTCTACGAGACCCTGATCAAAGGATATACTGCCAAACAATGGATGAAAGATCCAAAAGAACTCCCAAAGGAAATTATTAAGCGTTTACCAGTTCGCTATACCTTTGATACCAATTATTTCAATGATCCCTACCAAGGAATACCCAAAGGTGGATATACTCAAATTTTTGAAAAATTATTGGCAAATGTAGAGGTACAACTGGGTGTAGATTTTTTAGAAAATAAAGAAGCATGGCTTGAAAAAGCTGATAAGGTCATTTATTCGGGACCCATTGATGCGTACTTCAATTATGAATTTGGACCATTGGAATACAAATCAGTGACCTTAGATCTTCAAAAAAAGGAGACAGATAATTTCCAAGGAAATGCGGTGGTAAACTACACCGAGCAAGAAATTCCTTACACAAGAATCATCGAACATAAACACTTTGAATTTGGCACAACCGATTCAACTTGGATAAGTTACGAATACCCTACCCCGTATGAAGCTCAAAAAACGGAACCTTATTATCCGGTAAATGACGCTACAAACAATGCCTTATTTCAAAAATACAAAGACAAGGCAGCCCAATATCCAAATGTAATTTTTGGAGGTCGTTTAGCTGAGTACAAGTATTACGACATGCACCAAATCATTGAACGTGCCTTCGATTTTTTAGCCAATCACTGAGACACCTATTAGTTTACCAATACCAAACGTAATGGCAGCTGCTGCAAGTCCGAATAATACTTGTCGCATACCTGATGTCCAAATACTTTTTCCGGTAAATAAAGTAATCGCGCTGCCAATACCAAAAAGACCAAGCGCACTTAAACCTGCACTTAAAAGTATTGCTTTAGTACCCCCCATAAAAAAGAAAGGGAATACCGGAATTATTGCACCAACGGCAAATAATAAAAAGGAGGTCACGGCCGCTTCCATGGCAGAACCCTCAAGATCCTCGGGATTTATTCCGAGTTCTTCACGAATCAATACTTGATGCGCTTGCTCTTTATTGGACATGATGTCCTTCGCCATTTTTTTAGCTTGCGCCTCTTCAATCCCTTTTGCAAGGTAAATGAGTGCCAACTCTCTTTCTTCTCCTTCGGGATTAGACTCCAACTCCTCCATTTCCAATTCCATTTGGTTTTCCGACAACTCTTTGGAGCTTTGAACGGAAATCCATTCTCCTAATGACATCGATAAGGCTCCTGCCAATAAACCCGCCAAACCCGTTAATAACACTTCTTTTTGACCACTGCTCGCCCCAGCAATTCCCATCACAAGGGAAAAATTAGACACCAAGCCATCATTACCGCCCAATACAGCTGCCCGCAAAGCATTTCCCCCTACCGAGCGATGTCGCTTTTCAAAACGTGCCAATGTAGGTCCAGATAATTCCTTATGGTTTGCCAGCACATTTTTCAAAATACTTACATGAGCTGTATCTGAAATGGAGGGCTTCGTTTTCGTTTGTTTTCTTGCGGCAAGAATTGAATTGGAAAGTCCTACTTCTGTGTCCATTAAAACCCCTAAGATGTAATCATTTCCAAAAAGTTTACCGATTTTTTGCAACACCTTTGCACGAATTGATGGACCTGGTAAGTCCTTCTCCGACAGCCCATTCTTTGCAACAAAAGCAATGGCGTGTCCCTTTTCAATGTCACTCATTTCTGCAAAAACCCTTGCCACAAGTGGATCAGACTCTGTTTGGGCTAAAACACCGTACAAATAGCTCGCATCTATTTCAGTTTGAATATGTTTTACATCAATTGTGCTCATGAGGAAGTTTTTAGAAATTTACATAAAAATTGGGAAATCTAAATGACAAAATTTTTTGGACCAGTCCAATTAGTTATCAGGACTTGATTTTAGAAATCAATACCTCACCGAAAAAAAAATCTACTAATTTTGTCAGTAGAACGTAAGAGTTTTACCTTGTCCCTTTAATCCAAAACAAGGTTTAGTTGTTACAAATAATATAAATAGAAAACGAAATTGGAAAGCACATTTTTTTTAAGGATGTGCTTTTTTTATATCTTTAGAAAAATTCACTTCGAATGACCGTTTACTTCTTCGCACTTTTAAACCTATACTTATCCATTATAATTGTTGTTTTTAATGTAAAAATCAATAAAAATGCAATATATTTGGCCGGATTCCTTTTCAGTCTTTGCATCTTTGGCATTTTACACAACTTAACCTTTGATGAAGATTCCCCTTTTGCATTAGCCCTATTTAGAGGCCACTTTTTGCCCGCGATCTATGCCATGGGACCCTTGTTGTATTTTTATGTGCGGGGAACTGTTACTGACCAGTCAAATTTAAAAAAATCAGATTATTTACATTTTGTTCCTTCCGTAATAAGCTACATTACCATCATTCCCTATCTATTGAGTCCATTTTCCTATAAATTAGAAATGGCCAAATTAATTATTGAAAATCCGCAGTTTACGAATCGAGATACACAGTATTTTTTAATTCCTCAAAACTATCATTTTTATTTGCGGGCATTAAGTGCGGCGATTTATTCAATTGCAAGCTTGTCCATGTTAATTCGGTCAGCGAAGCAATTTCAATTTAAAAGCGTTCCAAAATCACAGAAAAATTTGATCATTCGTTGGCTATATACACTCACCATCCTTTCGGTCTTCATTTTTGTTTGTTATATCCCGCTTTCTCTCTATTTAATCAAACTAAAGAATTTTCCCTTTACGATTTCAGAAATCACTTATAACATAGTCGACCGCATCTCGGGTTACAGTTATTGCGTAATTCCCCTAACTGTTTTAGTTCTCCCACAAATTTTATATGGGTTGCCAATTGCTCTTTCTAAAAAACAGAAAGAGGAGCCAAAAGACTTTTGGGCTGATACCTTTACTATTCTGGAGGAAGATCCTTTTATGGAAGTATCTAAATCTGTTATCGAACATTTGAAAAACAATAAACCGTATTTAGATCCAGAATTTAACATCGAACATTTATCGGAACAATTAAACATTCCCAAACACCATTTATATTATTGTTTTGCGAATATTATTAAGATCAAGTTTTCTAAAATTAGAAACATATTGCGTGTGGAACACGCAAAAAATCTGTTAACCGAAGGCAAATCGCACAACCTTAAACTAGAAGCCATCGGATTTGAATCTGGATTTGTTTCTAGGTCCCACTTTTTTGCAACCTTTAAGGAGGAAACGGGCTTAACCCCAAGCGAGTTTTTGGACCAACTAGAAAATTAAAAACTCCAACGTATTCTACCCATCAACACATTACTCATTGGCCGAAAAGATTGATTCAGTTCAGCATAAAATGATTGCCAAAACATATTTAATTCAATGTTGTTGGCTGCTGAATAGGTGAGGGTTGGAACCGCAATTAATAAATTAGTTTGAGGTGCATATATGGTTGTCAAGGATAGCGAACTCAAGGGATTAAGCTGTTTGCTAATTGAAATCAAATAATTCTGCTTGGTGGGCATCAAATTTTTGGAAGAAAGTCGAAAATCCACAAAGTTCCAATTGCCAATAGGTTCACTTATGCCAAGGGAATTATAAAGGTAACCCCCGTTGATGTACCAACCTTTCGACAACATGTAATCGATACCTACTGTAACATTTGTTTGAGGCAAAAGAAGTCCTGGTTTCTCTACAAAATGTTGCGCCTCTGCCTTCAATCCCGCATCTCCCCAATTACCAGCCAAACCCAACCCAAAAGTTCCACCCCCTTTGTAATTTCCTGCGATTATTTGTACATCAAATCCTTTAGCATTAAAGAAATATTTTCCAGCATAAATAGACGAGTTGATTCCAGTTTGCGCATACACAAAATCAAACGAGGACATATTTTCCAAGTGATATTGTGCTTTTAAAGCATCTGAACCCGGACGTTCTTCGTAATCTACATCCAAAAAATTATACGCATTGAATAAATCATTGGGGTTCCAAATGCTTGCAATGCCCCAATTGATGCGTTGTCGGCCTATTCGCATGCTTAATTGTTTATACTTGTAATCGAAAAACAAGCGATCGATTGTCGTGTGTGCAACCAGATCCGATTGACGAATCCAGGGTGAACTAAGATTAAGCCATTCATTAGCATTGCGTAAATAATCTGCAAAAAATGGATTTTGTTGAACACTACTGCCCCAAAAGATTCGGTTCCTGACTTCGGATTGAAGGTATAATTTATGCCCTATAGACCACTTCATGCGCAAGCGATTATGGATAAGATGGGTACTTGATTGGGTCTTATTTACTTGATCAAAAGTCCCGGTTTCTAAAAATTTTACATATCCTCCAAGTTGAAATGGGGACGCTTTAGTGGAATCTTGTCCAAAACTTACCACATGAAGGCATAAACAAACAACAAGGCTAATGAAAGGTTTCATCCTAATGGTCGGTTGGAACTTGTCGGGAATCAGAAACAATTTTTCCGTCCACCAATGTAATGACGCGATTAGCGCGTTCAATCACTCGCTGATCATGCGTGGAAAAAATGAAGGTCATTTGATTTTCTTGGTTTAGCTTCCACATGATGTCTAATAAATTATTGGCAGAGGCTGTATCTAGATTAGCTGTTGGCTCATCGGCAAGCACAAATTGTGGTCGAGAAGCCAAGGCTCTTGCCACGGCGACGCGCTGTTGTTGGCCGCCGGATAACTGAGAGGGTCGATTATCTTTTTTGTCTTCCATCCCAATTTGCTTAAACAAGGTGTCGACACGTTCATCACGTTCCTCCTTTGAAACACCTTGTAATTGCATGATAAATTCTACGTTTTCACGAGCTGTCAACACCGGAATTAAATTATACGACTGAAACACAAATCCAATATTTTTCAATCGAAAATCGATCAAATCACTTGATGACATTTGCGTGATTTCTTCTCCTTTGATTTGAATACTCCCCTCGTCAACACGATCAAGTCCCCCAATCAAATTTAATAAGGTTGTCTTCCCTGATCCTGATGGTCCAACCAATGCCGTAAATTCTCCTTTTTCAATATGCAAATGCACCTGATTGATGGCATATACTGGAATAGATTCCTTGTTGTATATTTTAGAAATGTTGTGTGCGTCTATGATTGTTTTCATGTTTCAATTGTTTTTTACCGTGTCCCGGGGTTTCACCCCGGGCTATTTAAAATTAAACCCCTGCGGGGTTTGTTAGTACCCTTGAGAGGTGTTTGAGCCCGGGGGTTGCACCCCCGGTTATTAAAAGTAAACCCCTGCGGGGTTTGTTGCCTTATTACTTTTTACCTATTTCCTAAGGGCCTCCATGGGATTCAACTTCAAGGCTCGAATCGCTGGGTATAAACAGGAAAGAAAGGCTGTAGACACAACAAAAAAGATGGTTATGGCCAATTTTTCATACGGAAACTGGGTATAAATAATGGTGTTAAAGCCATATTGTCTCATCATTACCTCACTATCTCTACCGAATGAAAAGCCGTTCGACTCCACATAGTTGCTGATAGCTACAGCACCCACAACCCCTAAAGGAACTCCTGAAAGCGTCAAAAATATTGTTTCCATCAGGACTAGTAAAAACATCCGCAATTTATTCATTCCTAAAGCCATCATCATGCCAATTTCTCGTGTACGTTCTAAAATTGACATCAACATGGTGTTGATAATTCCAAAGGCGAGTGCAATTAGAATGATTACCATGATGATATAGGAGGTGATATCGACCGTATCAACCATTAATTCCGTTTCAGGAGACAAGGTTTTCCAGTCTTCCACAAGCTGTTGAGGAAACTGCTTTTTCAATTGCTGCATGGCAACTGGCAGCAGT
>JBEGQV010000063.1:0-3878 GCA_041180785.1 Bacteroidota bacterium
TTTTACTTGCTAACAAATCTAAAGCAAATCCAAATGGTTCTTTAGATGAAATTCGTTCTTATTTATCCTTAAATGAAACAGAAAAGAAGGCTAAAGTTTTTTCTAAATTAAATTTTCAAGATGAAACAATTACCAATTCAGAGGTAAAAACAAATTTATTATTTAAAATAGATCTAAGTAATTATGCTACTTCTATCTTAGTGAACCCCTTGTTTGATAATTGGATTGATTTTCAAATAAATTCAACGAACACGTTAATTTATGCCATTCGAACTGTTAAGAAATCAGTGCACCCAGATAAAATACTGGAAACAGAAATTATTGTATACAATTTGGTATCAGGAACATCTAATGTCCTAAAAGCAAAGGATGGCATTCGATTAAGTAATGTGCTCGTTTCTGATGATGAAAAATATATGGTTTATGCGGAGAGCGTGATTGGTAGTGTGAAAAATGCTACTTATTATATGGCTCCACTTGCAAAATTGACGGAGGCAAAGTCCATTCCCATTGATCGAGTGATTACTCAAATGCAGTTTAATAAATCATCAAGTAAATTGTTTTTCTCCATGCAAGACCATGGCGGAGCACCGTTATTATCTTATCAATTGAGTAGCGGAGAGGTGAAATTTATTCGAAATGATATTTCAGAAGGAATTTTAGGATTTGATGAGCTTAATGATTCTTTTGTTTATGGAAAAACTTTTATTCAAAACCCATTTGAAATTTATCTATGGGATGGTGAAAAAGAAGAGCAAATTTCGAATTTGAATTCGGAATGGTTGAAAAACAAAAAACTTTCATTTCCGGAAAAACATTCTTTCAAAAATGAGAAGGGATTAATCATCGATTATTGGGTAATGAAACCAATTGGTTTTGACACGTATAAAAAATATCCTCTGATGCTTGAAATTCATGGAGGACCAACTGCCATGTGGGGAACAGGTGAATTATCTATGTGGCATGAATTTCAATATTATGCTGCCAAAGGCTATGGCATTGTGTATGCCAATCCACGTGGAAGCGGTGGCTATGGTACAGACTTTATGGCAGCCAATGTTAAAGATTGGGGAAAAGGGCCCATGGATGATGTCATGAAAGCTTTAGATTTGACCATTAAGGAGGGATGGGCGGATACTAGTAGATTAGCCGTAACCGGTGGTTCATATGCGGGTTATTTGGTTTCTTATATCATTGGTCATACCAATCGTTTTAAAGTGGCCTGTGCTCAACGTGGTGTTTATGAATTATCTACTTTTTTTGGAGAAGGTAATGCTTGGCGACTTGTACCTAATTATTTTGGTGGATATCCGTGGGAAAAGACTACCAAACAGCTTTTGGATAAAGAATCACCCTTGACCTATGTGCAGCAAATAAAAACACCACTGATTATTTTTCATGGAGAAGTTGATTTACGCACGGGAGTTATCCAAAGTGAAATGCTTTATAAAAGTTTAAAGGTTTTGAATAGGGAAGTGGAATATGTTCGACATCCTGGTGCCTCACATGAAATTACACGATCTGGTAATAATCGGCAACGCATTGATCAAATGTTAAGGACCTACGAATATTTTAGCAGATTTATTAAATAAAAAAGCGGGATTAAATCCCGCTTTTTGTTTGTTAAGAAAAATAACGCCAATCTTCGTTACCCTTTAATTTCAAAAGACATTCATAAATTAAATCAATTACTGCCTCCATGTCTGAAATTGCAATTGTTTCAACAGTGGTATGCATGTATTTTAAAGGTAAACTGATGAGTCCAGATGCCACCCCCTCAGTAGCATAAGCAAAAGAATCTGTATCAGTACCTGTTGAACGAGAAACCGCCTGACGTTGGAATTCAATCTTCTTTTCTACTGCAGTTTCAATGATAAAATCTCTGATTTTGTTTTGCACAGCTGGTCCATAGCAAATAACAGGACCTTTTCCGCAAGCCATATCACCTTGTTGCTTTTTATTATACATAGGCGATTGTGTATCATGGGTAACATCTGTGATGATGGCTACATCCGGTTTTAAGCGACGAACAATCATTTCTGCTCCTCGTAATCCGATTTCTTCTTGAACGGCATTCACTACATATAAAGTGAAAGGCAATTCAATCTTATTTTCTTTTAATTTTCTAGCAACTTGCGCAATCATATACCCGCCAATTCGATTGTCTAAAGCTCTTCCAACTAAGTATTTGTTGTTAAGTTCCATGAGCCCATCTTCAAAAGTAACGACCGTTCCCACATGAATACCCATTTCTTCAACCTCTTTTTTGTTACTTGCGCCACAATCGATAAAAATATCATGAACAGTAGGTGTTTTGTCCTTTGTAGTATCTCTTACATGAATGGCTGGCCAACCAAAAATGCCTTTAATGACCTTATTTTTTGTATGAATATTGGCACGCATGGAAGGAGCGATGAGCGCATCTGATCCACCGTTTCTTCTTAAAAACAAATAACCATTTTCATCAATGTAATTCACAAACCACGAAATTTCATCCGCATGCGCTTCAATTACTACCTTGTAAGGTTTTCCCGGATTTACTACTCCAACAGCAGTTCCATATACATCGACAATCGTTTCATCAATATATGGTTTCAGATAATCTAACCAGATTTTTTGTCCAGACTCTTCAAAACCTGTAGGAGAGGCATTGTTTAAATATTCGTATAAAAATTCTTTTGCTGTATCTTTTTTCATAAACTATTCAATTAATAAGGATGCAATTTACTTATATTCAATAAATTTTAAATCTATTTAAAAAAAAATGATTAATTAGTTTTACAAGCCATTTTTACACTTAAATTTGCAGATTATTATTTTAATCTGAATTGAAAGGATTAATAAGAGAAGACAAGCTTAAGAAATTAAAATTTGATGAAGAAAATAGCAGTATATACATCAGGAGGTGATGCACCAGGTATGAATTCTTGCATTCGTGCCATTGTACGTGGAGCAGCCTATCATGGAGTGGAGGTATTTGGAGTTGTTAGAGGGTACAATGGAATGATTAAAGGAGATATTATTCCTTTAAATTCACAATCGGTAAGTAATATTATTCAACGTGGTGGTACTATCCTTAAATCTGCTCGTTCAAAAGAATTTATGACGGCAGAAGGTCGTAGAAAAGCATATGAGCAGTTGAAAGAAAGAGGAATCGAAGGCTTAGTGGCAATTGGGGGTAATGGAACATTTACAGGAGCTGAAATATTTTATAATGAATATAAAATACCAACAGTTGGTGCTCCAGGAACTATTGATAATGATTTATACGGTACAGATTATACCATTGGATTTGATACAGCTGTAAATACAGCACTTGATGCAATTGATAAAATCAGAGATACGGCAGATTCACATGATCGTGTATTTTTTATCGAAGTAATGGGTCGAGATTCTGGATACATTGCGATTCAATGTGGGATTGCAGGAGGGGCTGAAGCTGTTATGATTCCTGAAAATTTAACTCCTGTTAGTGAAATTGTTAATATCTTAGAACAAGGCTTCGAAAAGGCAAAATCTTCCTCAATTGTTGTTGTTGCAGAAGGAGACGAAGAGGGTAATGCACAAAAAGTAGCTCAAAAAATCAAAGGATTAATGAGCAGAGAAATGGATATTCGCGTAACAACCTTGGGACATATTCAACGAGGAGGAATACCAACTGCGTATGACCGAATCCTTGCCTCTCGATTAGGTTTAGGTGCCTTGGAAGGATTATTGCGCGGTGAAAAAAATGTAATGGCGGGTGTAGTTAATAATCAATTAATTTACACACCGTTTCATGATACCATTACCAAAAAGAAACCTGTTTCAGAAGATTTAATTCGAATGGTTGATATTTTAAGTACTTAACAGTATCCCATTAATTTGTAGATGTAGTA
>JBEGQV010000064.1:0-27531 GCA_041180785.1 Bacteroidota bacterium
AAAAAAGAATGTTGTTCTATTTTAAATCCAAATTTAACTTTTTTATACAAAATGGCATTTTTCAAAGATTAGAATAAATTGAATTAGAGGCAACTGGGCGTAATTCCGTAAACGTTTAAAAAGGTGAAATTTTTCAATTTTTTTCATTTTTTTGTAGTTTTTCATATGCAAAATTGTATTTTTTTAAGTCAAAAATACCTATTTTGTTGTATTTTTTAAATAATTATTAATTTTTTTTAAAATTATCAGGTTTTTGTTTCCAGATAATTTGCAATTGTACATATGATAAGTGATATTTGAGAGATTAGAACAGTTTAGGACAGCTATGTCTTAGGTAAATCTAATTAACCTTTAAACCTATTTAATTGTAATTTTTAAAGAGTACAAATTTTTATTAAACAAATGAAAGGAGGTCAAATTCAAAAAAATCCAAAACCGTTCAAACAGTAAACATTTTTAACAATTATTTTAACTAATTATGAAAAACAAATTTTACCAAAGTCTTGGGAGCTTTCTTCTGCTAGTGATGGTAATGCTAGGAAGTTTCTCTTCTTTTGCTCAAGACCGTAAGGTTTCGGGTAAGGTTTCTGGACCTGATGGTCAAGGAATTCCAGGGGTTAGTATTTTAGTTAAAGGTACATCTACAGGTACAACTACTGATGTAAATGGATCTTTCTCTGTAAATGTTAAGTCTGGAAGTAGCGTATTAGCAATTTCTGCTGTAGGTTACAAATCTAAGGATGTTAGCGTTGGATCACAATCTAGCGTTTCAGTAGTTTTAGACGAAGATGTATCTCAGTTGAGCGAGGTTGTTGTAACAGGTTATACCATTGACAACAGACGTGAGACAACTGGTGCGGTATCTATTGTTAAAGCAACTGAATTAACGATCCGTCCTTCAGGTAACGTTGAACAACAATTACAAGGTCGTGTTGCCGGTGTAACTGTTATTACCAACGGTCAGCCTGGAACAACTTCTCAGGTTCGTATCCGTGGTTTCGGTTCATTCGGTCCAGCGGGTTCCAACGATCCTTTGTATATTGTTGACGGTCTTCCAGTACCTTCTACTGACTTTATCAATCCAGATGACATCGAAAACGTAACAGTTTTAAAGGATGCGGCTGCTGCTTCTATCTATGGAGCTCGTGCTGCTAACGGTGTAATCGTATATACTACTAAAAGAGGTACTAAGCAAGCTAAGAAATTAAACGTTTCTTATGATGCCATGTATGGTGTTACTGATCCAGGAACTGGTCAAGCGATGATGAATCCAACTGATTTCGCTAACTGGACTTGGAAAGGATACCAAAATTCAGGAATTACGCCAAATCACCCACAATTTGGTTCTGGTGCTACTCCAGTATTACCAGAATATATTAACGTAGGTGGTGCTGCTGGTCAATCTTCTGCTCCAGCTGATTGGAAATCAAAATACAATGTAGATCCAACTGCTGGTTCGATCTATCAAGTTGTACGTGCAAACAAGACAGGTACTGATTGGTACAAAGCGATTACTCGTTCTGCTCCAGTACACCGTCATTCATTAGGTTTCTCTGGTGGTGGTGAAGGTAGCCGTTTCTATGTAGGTTTAGGTATCCAAGATCAACAAGGTATCTTGATGTCTAACAGCTTCAAGCGTTATAGCTTCCGTGCTAACTCTGAATTCAACGTATTGAAAAACTTACGTATCGGAGAGAACATGCAGGTTACTTACCGTCAGACATTAGGTCAGACAGGTGGTGCTGGTGGACAAGGTATTGCTCAAGATGAAAATGATATCTTACAAGCATTCCGTATGCCATCTATCATCCCAGTTTATGATGAAAACGGTGGATGGGCTGGTACTGCTGCGAAAGGTTTCAACAACCCTCGTAACCCAGTAGCTAACCAAACAGGTTTATTAAACAACAGAAGCTTTAACGCATCTGGTGTAGGTAACGTATATGCTGAGTGGGATATCATTGAAGGTTTAACAGCTCGTTCTTCAGTTGGTGCTCAATACAACAACCAATACAACTGGTCATACTCTCGTTTACAGTACGAAAACTCTGAGAACAACTCAGCGTTTGGTTACAACGAAGGTGCTGGTTATTCTTTTGCTTGGACGTTAACAAACACGTTGAACTACAAGAAAAAATTTGGTAAGCATAATGTAGATGTATTAGTAGGTCAAGAGGCTTTGAACACAGGTGCTGGACGTAACATGTCAGCAGGTGGTTTCAACCCATTCTCAATCGACCCTAACTATATCACCATGAGTACAGTTTCTGGTTCAGGTAAAACTGTTTCTTCTAACTTATTCTCAGGTGTTAACTTTACTTCAATTTTTGGTCGTTTGAACTATATGTTTGATAACAAGTATATCTTAACTGCAGTTGTTCGTCGTGACGGTTCTTCTCGTTTCGGTGCTAACAGTCGTTATGGTATCTTCCCTGCATTCTCTGCAGCTTGGAGAATTTCTTCTGAAGACTTCATGAAAGAATTGACTTGGATCAATGACTTGAAAATCCGTGGTGGTTATGGTACAATGGGTAACTCTAACCCAGTTGATCCAAACAACCAGTATTCATTATTCTCTACGAACATTGGTCGTTCCGTATATGATATCAACGGATCTAACTCTTCAGTTGCTGAAGGTTATTACAGAACGCGTGTAGGTAACCCAGATGCTAAGTGGGAAACTGCAATCACTCAAAACGTTGGTTTTGATGGTACATTCTTAAACGGACGTTTAGATGTAATCGTTGATTTCTGGCAAAAAGATACTAAAGACTTATTATTAGCTTTACCTATCCCTGCTACAAACGGTTTTGATGCTGCTTCTCCTTCAGTTAACATTGGTTCAATGGTTAACAAAGGTTTAGATATCGCTGTAAACACTAAAGGTAAAATCACTTCTGATTTGAACTATGATTTAGGTGTTACTGCAGGTTTCTTGAAAAACGAAATTACAGGTATTGCTGATGGTTTAACTTACATCTCAACAATCAACCCTGGATATCGTGGATTAACTCCTATCCGTAACCAATTGGGATACTCTATCTCTTCATTCTATGGTTACAAAGTAGCTGGTTTATTCCAATCTGCTGCTGAGGTAGCTTCTGCTCCTAAGCAAGATGGTGCTGGTGTGGGTCGTTTCCGTTATGTTGATATCAACGGTGATGGACAAATCAACTCTTCTGATAGAACTTATTTAGGTTCTCCAGTTCCTACATTCACTGCAGGTTTAACATTGCGTTTATCTTACAAGAACTTTGACTTAGTTTCACAAGCGAACGGATTCTTTGGAAACAAAATTTTCAATGCATCTAAATGGTTTACTGACTTCTTCCCTTCATTCCAAGGTGCTGCAATCAGTGAGCGTGTGAAAGATTCTTGGTCTACTAGCAATCCAAACGCTACTATTCCAATTTTCGAAACTGCTTCAAACTTCTCTACAAATACTCAAGCTAACTCGTTCTACGTAGAAAACGGTGATTACATCAGATTGCAAACTGTAACGTTAGGTTACACAATGCCTCAAAGTGTATTATCTAAATTGAAAATGAACAAGTTGAGATTATTTGCTTCAGCTAACAACTTATTCACAATTACTAAATACCAAGGATTGGATCCAGGTGTAGGTGGTAACGCGGATACTCAATTTGGTATTGACGTAGGTAACTACCCAATCACAAAGAGTTACACTGTAGGTTTGAACATTGGTTTTTAATTTAAAATCAGAAATAAGAAATGAAGAATAAATCATATTTAGTAAAAAGAGGCAAAGTTGCTGCAGGTTTTTTAGCCGTAGCTCTACTTGGCTTCGCTTGTAAGGATACCTTCTTAGAAGTTTCTCCTGCAGGTTCAATCTCTGAAGCTCAATTATCTTCTAAGAAAGGTATTGAAGGTTCATTAATTGCAGCATATTCTATGCTTTCTGGTTCGGGTACACGTATGGTGCATCCATGGAACTGGGTTTGGGGTTCTGTACGTGGTGGTGATGCCAACAAAGGAACTGACCCAGGTGACTTCTCGGATATTAACCCTATCCAAACGTATACATATCAATCTACTCAAGGTGTTATCAATGATAACTACAGAGGTTTGTATGAAATCATCGCTCGTGCGAATAACGTGTTACGTTTATTAAAAGTTGCTGCATCTGATGTAACAGCTGCTGATAAAACAAGAATTGAAGCAGAAGCTAAATTCTTACGTGCTCACGCTTATTTCTCTTTAGCGCGTAACTACAACAAAACTCCTTACGTTGATGAGACGCAAGATTTAACTGTCGTTAAAAACGATAAAGATCTTTGGCCTTTGATCGTAGCGGACATGAATTTTGCTTACACAAACTTGCCTGAAACACAAGGTGCTGCTGGTCGTGCTAACAAGTGGGCTGCTGCTGCATACTTAGGAAAGATCAAGTTATACCAAAAAGACTATGCAGGTGCAAAGACATTGTTCGATGCTTGTATCGCTTCAGGTGTAACGGCTAATGGTAAGAAATATGCTTTAATGGATAAATTTGGTGACTTATATAAAGCATCAAATGATAACAATGCTGAGTCTATTTTTGCTGTGCAAGCTGCATCTAACACAGGTTCTGTAAACAATGCGAATGCTGATGGTGACTTGAACTGGCCATACAACACAGGTCCAAATGGTCCTGGTAACTGTTGTGGTTTCTTCCAACCATCTTTCGAATTAGTTAACTCATACCGTACTGCTAATGGTTTACCATTATTAGATGGTTCTTACAACACAGGTTCTAACCAAGTTAAGACTGACATGGGTATTACTTCTGAGGCTGCGTTTACTCCAGATGCTGGTGAGTTAGATCCACGTTTAGACTGGACAGTTGGTCGTCGTGGCATCATGTTCTTAGATTGGCAAGATCACCCAGGAGCTGCTTGGATCCGTAACCAACCAAATGGTGGTCCATACTCTCCAAAGAAATATTCTTACTACAAGTCTGATAAAGGCTCGTTACAAGATAACTCTTCTTGGACTCCGGGTTATACGGCTTTGAACTACACTGTTATTCGTTATGCTGACTTATTATTGATGGCAGCTGAGTGCGAAATCGAGGTTGGTTCTTTAGCTAAAGCTCAAGAATATGTAAACAAAATTCGTACACGTGCTGCTAATTCAGCTGGTTTCGTGAAGAGTGCTTCTGGTGCTAACGCAGCCAACTACAAAATCGCTACATACGATGCTGCTTGGACTGATAAAGCTGCTGCAAGAGCTGCTGTACGTTTTGAGCGTAAGTTAGAATTAGCGATGGAAGGTCACCGTTTCTATGACTTAGTTCGTTGGGGAACTGACGTAACAGAGATCAATAACTACTTAGATTATGAGTCTTCTGCTGGTCACTTACCAAACACGTTACCTAAGAAAGGTGCTTACCAAGCGAAGCATGCATTATTGCCACTTCCTCAATCTGAGATTGACTTAGTGAACAAAAAAGAAACTATCCTTACTCAGAATCCTGGGTACTAAGATATTATCTTATTGCAATGAAAAGGGTGGCTATATGCCACCCTTTTTTTGTTTGTAAGTATCCTTTAAATTGCTTAATTAGCCTTTTATTAGTATATTTAAAGCGTTTTTCAGCTGAATTATATACCTACTATTTATGAAAAAGTACACCTGGTTTTTTGCAATTCTTTCTTTGTTTTATTTAACATCTTGTGGTGATAAAAAAACCTTTGAATTATTGGATGCTTCGCATACAGGAATCACCTTTTCAAATGATGTAAAGGATAATGATACCTTGAATATCCTGACGCAAGAGTACTTATATAATGGTGGAGGCGTTGGTATGGGTGATTTTAACCAAGATGGTTTGCAGGATTTGTTTTTTGCAGGAAATATTGTTGAATCCAAATTGTATCTGAATAAAGGAGAATTGAAGTTTGAGGATGTAACTTCAAAGGCTGGTTTAGATACCAAAAAACGTTGGTGTTCTGGAGTGAGCGTGGTGGATATTAATGCGGATGGGTTGTTGGATATTTATGTCTCTGTTACCATGAAAACTGCGGATACGGACCGTGAAAATTTGTTGTTTGTCAATCAAGGAATTAAAGAGGGGGTGCCTACTTTTAAAGAAATGGCCAAAGAATATGGGGTAAATGACAATGGATTTTCTCAACATGCCGTTTTCTTTGATTATGATAAAGATGGAGATTTGGATTTATATGTGTTAACAGATAAAATTGATGATTCTCCTGCCATTTATCGACCAAAAGTAACTGACGGTTCTTATCCAAATACAGATAGACTCTACAAAAATGAATATTCTGAAACCTTGAAACATCCTGTTTTTAGGAATGTATCTAAAGAAGCAGGTATAACTATTGAAGGATTTGGATTAGGTGTAGCAATTTGCGATATCAATCGTGATAATTGGCCAGATATTTATGTGACGAATGATTATGTATCTGACGATTTATTGTACATCAATAATCAAGATGGCACCTTTACAGATCAAGCGAAAAAATATTTTAAGCACACGAGTCAGGCTGCCATGGGGAATGAAGTTAATGATATCAACAATGATGGCTTGGCAGATTTTGTGGTCTTAGATATGTTGCCAAAGAACAATGAGCGTAAAAAGCAGTTTTTGCCAGCAAATAATTATCAAAATTATGTGAACTCAAATAACATGAATTACACCTATCAATACATGCGAAATACGATGCAATTGAATCCTGGTGTATATGATAAAGACCATGTGAAACAATTTAGTGAGGTTGGATTATTGGCAGGGATGGCAGAAACAGAGTGGAGTTGGTGTCCGTCCGTAACCGATTTTGACAATGACGGTTATCGAGATTTATTAATTACCAATGGCTTTCCAAAGGACGTAACGGATCGTGATTTCATGATGTATCACGCAGAATCAGGATTGTTGGCCACTCAAGATATGTTATTGGATCAGATTCCTGTTATTAAAGTGGTAAACTATGCCTTTAAAAATAAAGGCAATTTGAAATTTGAAGATGTATCCAAGGAATGGGGTTTTGAAATTCCTTCCTTTTCTAATGGTGCTGCTTATGGTGATTTAGACAATGATGGCGATTTAGATTATGTGGTGAATAACATCAATGATCAGGCCTTTGTTTATAAAAATAATAGTATTGAAAACAATAAGGAAGAAAGTCATTATTTGCGAATCAAAGTGAATCCGACTAAAGGAACTCCTGCAGAAGGTGCTTTGATGTGTAAGATTGAAGGTAAATACGATAATGGCGAGTATTTCTATTATGATTATTCACCCTACCGAGGGTATCTTTCTAGTGTAGAACCTGTTTGTCATATTGGATTAGGAAAGAATCGGAAAATAAAGGAATTGCGTATTTTATGGCCAAATGATAAGATGCAGGTCATTATAAACCCAGGTGTTGATAAATTAGTAGAAGTGAAGCAGACAGATGCAAGTTTGGCCTATCAGTCAATTTTAACCCCCAATCAACCGTTTTTTGCAGATGCTTCAACCGAAATTCTAGACCATGCGGTGCATCAAGAATTTGATTTTGTGGATTTCAATTACCAAAATTTAATGCCACAAAAATTATCAGAATTAGGGCCATGTCTAACGCAAGGAGATGTGAATGGTGATGGTCGGATCGACTTTTTTATGGGAGGAGCAAAGTTTACCTCTGGAGCATTTTATCTCCAACAAGCTGATGGTTCTTTCAAAGCAAGACCCCTGGAAAATGAATTTACCGTGTTGAAAAAATTGGGAGAAGATTTGGGTGTGTTGTTAGTTGATTTAGATAAAGACAAGGATTTGGATTTATACATTTGTCGCGGTGGAAATGAAAATAAAATTAACGATGCGGCATTACAGGATGTCATCTATCAAAATGATGGGAAGGGTAATTTTACTTTATTGCCAAATGCCTTACCAGTTTTTAATGAGTCAAATTCAGTAGTTACTGCAAATGATATTGACCATGATGGAGACCTAGATTTATTTGTTGGAGGTAGAAATGTGCCTTTTCAGTATCCTCAGGCTGCTAATTCACGATTATTATTAAATGTTTCTCAAGGTGGCAGTATACAATTTAAGGATGTAACAGCAAGCAATTCAGCTGAAATGCTGAATTATGGATTGGTTTGTGATGCTACTTTTGCGGACATCGACGGAGATCATTGGGATGATTTAATTGTTGCAAGTGAATTTGCACCGATTCAAATCTTTAAAAATACAAATGGGAAGTTTAAGAAAGTCGCTGATAATGGCTTAGATAAGGTGACAGGTTTATGGACTTCTATCCGTACGGCCGATTTAGATCACGACGGAGACCTAGATATGGTAGCTGGAAATATGGGTGAAAATACCTTACTGAAAGCAAATAGTGATCGCCCTGTGGATATTGTTCATGGAGATTTAGATGGGAATGGGATATATGATTTATTTCCATTCGTTCATTTTGTGAATGAAAAAGGAGAATATGATTCGTATCCCTTGCATGGTAAAGACGATGTGAACAAAATGTTAATTACGACCAAGAAGCGTTGGGTATATTTTAAAGATTATGGAAAGACAACCCAGGCACAATTCTTTACCGAGGAAGAAAAAAAGAAGGCGAAAATAGCTAGCTTTAATTCGAATGCATCAGTTTGGATTGAAAATTTGGGTAAAGGCAAATATAAAGTTCATGAATTACCTGTAGAAGCTCAATTCTCTTGCATCAATGCCATTGAAATCATGGATGTAAATAGGGATAAAAACCTTGATATTGTGTTTGCTGGAAACAATTTTGGAAACGAGGTATTTATCGGTCGTTATGATGCATCTAATGGTGGTGTGTTACTTGGAAATGGTAAAGGTGGATTTACCTTTTACCGCGATTCAGGTTTTGAAGTACCAGGAGATGCAAAATCATTGATTCGGATCAATAATCAATTAATAGCTGGACAAAACAGGGGTGCGATTAAAGTATTTAAAAATCTTTAATTTACTTTTGTTGAATCGGCAGTTAAGCCAGTACAGGTAAAATCAAAAAAGAAATTTTCTGGTTTTAGGAAGGGCATTTTCGTGTATCCTTCGATGGATAAACTCGGATCAGCATATACTTTTTCCATGAATTTGGCATAGGCAGGCATGGCCATCTTAGCGCCTTGTCCAAGCGCCAAGCTTCTAAAGTGAATACTTCTGTCGTCTCCACCCACCCATACGCCGGCAACTAATTTTTGGGTAACCCCCATAAACCAACCGTCTGAGAAGTTCGAAGTTGTTCCTGTTTTTGCTCCAATTTCATTCCCAGCTACAATAGAAGTTCTTTTAAGGCCTTCAGCTGTTCCTAGAGGTTCATCTACTGCACCGCGTAACATATAGGTCATTAGATAAGCTGTTTCAGGCTTAATCACCGCTTTGGTAGAAGAGGTGTATTCTTTTAATACATTACCAACTTTGTCGGTGATTTTTAAAATCATGATAGGTTCATTTCGCTCACCTAAATTGGCTAAGGTACTATAGGCAGAAACTTGTTCGTATACGCTAACTTCTGAAGCACCCAGGCACAAGGCCGGACCTTCGTATAATGGACTCGATATGCCACATTTGTGAGCAAATTCAGCAATCTTTGAAGGTCCTAATGTTTTCATAAGTTTCGCAGAAATGGTATTGATGGATAGCGCCATTGCTCTGCGTAACTTTAAATTTTCATAGGAATATTTTCCATCGGAATTTTGAGGTGTCCAGGTACCACCTATTAATCCATCTTCTTCTCCGAAGGTAACGGGCTCGTCAATCAATTCGTCACAAGGAGTGGCGACTTCATTCTCTATCGCTGCACCATAAACAAATGGTTTAAAGGTGGAGCCAGGTTGACGTTTACTTTGAGTGATATGGTCGAATTTGAAATACTTGTAATTGATACCTCCGATATAGGCTTTTACGTGACCATTTGTAGGATCCATGGCCATGAATCCGCAGTTCAGGATGCGTTTGTAATAATTTAAGGAATCCATTGAGCTCATGAGTGTATCGATGTCTCCATTGTAAGAAAACACATTCATTCGAACTTTTTTATTTAGTTCTTCCCAAACTTTATACTCATCATTATTATAGGCTTCCATCAATTCACGGTAGCGAGGAGTGCGTTTCATTGCATCACGAAGGAAACCTTTTAATTCTTTCATTTCTTCGTTTACCCAAGGATTTCTTCCGCGCCAGTGGTCGCTGAACAATTTCTGCTCAGCTTTCATGTGTTCCTGCACCGACTCCTGTGCATATTTTTGCATTCTGGAATCAATGGTTGTGTGTATACGAAGTCCAGAGGTATATAAATTTAATTGTTGATCTTCAGGACGGCCTTCATTGATTTCTTTTAGGGCTGCTAATACCTCTTTTCGGATAGCTTCACGGAAATAGGGTGCATCGCCTGTGTTTTGATTTTCAACTTTAAAATGAAGATTTAAAGGGTCGTTTTTGAATTTATCCGCATCTTCTTCCGTGATATATTCGTATTTGGCGAGTTGCCCTAATACGATATTACGCCGATTTAAGGTTTTTTCAGGACGAACCCTCGGATCATACAAGGATGGATTTTGTAAGAGTCCAATGATGGTTGCCGCTTCTGGGTAGGTGATGTTTTTAAGGTCTTTTTGGAAATAGGTTCTGCAGGCCACTTGAATTCCATAGGCATTGTTACCATAACTTACCTCATTTAGGTACATGGCCATAATTTCCTGTTTGGTATATCTGCGTTCCAATTTAATGGCTAAAATCCATTCTTTTATTTTAGCGATGGCCGTTTTTAGTCCCCCAACTTTCATCAATAATCCCATGTACATCGGATCCTCTTCGCCATATTCCAGCGTTCTGGTATTGAATAAATTTTTTGCTAATTGTTGCGAAATCGTACTTCCACCCCCAGATGTTCCAAATGTAAATACAACACGCAGCATTGATCTGAAATCAATACCGGAGTGCGTGGTGAAGCGCGCGTCTTCAGTTGCAATAAGTGTATTGATGATGACCGGTGGTAAATTTTCGAATTCAACTGGATTTCTGTTTTCTCTAAAATATTTTCCAATTTCTTGTCCATCTTCAGAGATAATTAGTGATGCTTCTTGGCTCTTTGGATTTTCTAATTCTTGAAGACTTGGCATGCCTCCAAACAACCAAAGCACATTAAAATTGACGGCGGCAATAAACAAGACAATGCATACAAATCCGCCAATAAAAGCTTTGTATAAAAACTTGATTAATTTCTGAAATTTACCTGGTTCAAATGAAATCATTGTTTTTTACTTTGTAGCGTTTTTAATAAATCTTCAGCGTCTTTTAATAATTTACTTTTAGGGTAACTTTGAATAAATAAAGTTAATAGATTTTCATAAGTTGAAAGGTCTTTTAAGGCACCTTTATTGATTGCCTTTAAGTAGAGAATTTTGTCCTCAAGACTACTTCCAGGAAATTGCTGATCAATTAGCAAACATGCTTGAAACGATTGATCGAATTTTCCATCTTTATATAATAAAAATGCTTTTTCATAAGCATTTTTTGCTTCAATTTCTTTATTATCACTTAAACTACCTGTTTCATTTTTCAAAACCAAGGTTTTAAAATGCGAGTCCGGGTATTTTTCAAACAATAATTTTTTGTTTTGTGCGCGTTCATTACTGTTTTGTACTTCACTTATGTAAAGCAAATAAAGTGCTTCTGCTTCAAAACTTGTTTGAGGAAAACGTTTTAATAACAAGGCTAACTGTTCTTTGGCAAGGTCATTATCATTCAATTCAAATTTTGCAAATTTGCCAGATTCAAATATGGACTTTTCTAGTTTCTTCTGCGTTTCTGTTATCTGTTGAATACTTCTTGGTATTTGTTCCAGCCAATACGTCAACGAGTCTTTTGTTGAAGTTACGCTCTTATTTTGGTCATTACTAGAGCTATTTGAGGTTTTTACTTCTGTAGTTGAAACGTTATTAGGAGTAGCATTGCTTAAGGTTGAATTATTTTTTGTTTTTCGATTCCAATGATCTTCCAAGGATCTCATACCCCATTTCGAAACAAAATCCTGCTCACCTCTTATACGAACCATGTCATTATTGAAATAAAATGATTGTTGCTCGGGACTACTTTGCCTTCTGGTGAAAATAATTTGTGGAATATTTGATGGTGTTGGAGTAGGTTGACTGCTGGTAGAGCTACTATCCTTTTTGCTGTTTTTAGTGACTTGAATCTGGTTGTAGATCGTTTTTAAAGCTTGTTCTGACTTGCCTGATAAATTCAATAAAGAATCATTTAATTGAATTAGCGTTACAAGTTGGTCATATTTTTTCCACTTCTCTGTTAATTTTTTAATTTCTGCATATTCGGAATGAGTTGGTGCTAGAAAAGTAACAGCACTGTCGTAATAAGCAATGGCTTCTTTGGGTTTTCTGAATTGCTTGGCAAATAAATGTCCCAGTTGTAAATATAATTCACCTTTTTGGTCGGCATTTCTTGCTCCTAAGGTCCAATATTCTTTTGCTTTTTCAAAGTTATTTTTTTGGTAATAAATTTGGCCCAATGCCACATAAATGAAAGGCTTTAATTCTTCATTTTTGGACTCTTTTAACATGCTTAACAACGTCGCCTCTTCATCCAAAATTTGTGCAATGGCTAATTTCGCCTGAAAGGCTAATTCATAATTTCCTTTAATCTTCGATACTTGTTCAAAATATGAAATCGCCTTTTTTTCGTTGTTTTGTAAAAAGTGTAATTGTCCTAAAATATACAGGATCCTCGATTTTTCATTGATCGAAGAAATCAATGGAATGGCTTCTTCTAGGATAGCAATTGATTTACTCGGGTCCTTCTTTTTTTGAAGCAACCAAGCATTTAATAAGTAAAAATCTTTTTTTTGAATTTTGTTGAGTTCCAACGTAGCTACATATTCATTCACCTTGTCAGCTTCTTGGAATTCATTTGTTTGAATGTAAATTTTCAAAAGATTTAATAAGGCACCGATGTGATTGGCCTTATCAGGGTCAATCGAATTCACATATTTAAATGTTTCAATCGCATTTTTCCAGTCAGATTGATAAATTCTTCCTTTGCCAATTAAAAAATACGCATCATCCATATAGGAAGAATTTTGATGACGATCGATTACCAAAGATGCTTTTTTGATAATTTTATCAATAGCTTCTTTATTTTTTAAGGCAACATTTGAATCAGGTTGGGCAATGATTGGTAAAAGATTCCTGTAATTTTCTTTTGAATTTTCTTCTATCGATTTGATTAATTCCTTTTCTACGCGTTCGGCTTGCCAAATGGCATTGTATTTTGCATTGATGTTGTGAAATGCAATCGCTGCAGGTCTTCTACTGAACTGAGAACAAGAGGTAAGGATGATCAATAAGATGTAATAGGTTAGGAACCTCTTCATTAGGTTTTAAATATTTCTCAAATTTACAAGATTTATTAACGAAATTCAGATAAATTTAGCATATTTCAAGAAGAATTTTTTACGAATATGAATCCATACCAACGCTATATTGGAGCTGCCTTTCAGATGTTAGTCACCATCCTTTTGGGCGTTTGGTTAGGTCGATATTTGGATGAATACTTTGTTTTCCAGAAGCCATGGATGACCTTAACTTGTGCATTATTTTCAATCGTAATCGCCATGGTAGGATTGATTAAAAGTTTACCGAAGTAAACGAATCCTTTTCCGATAAAATATTCTTAAATTGCTTTAATTTTCAATTTTCTGGATGTTAAGCGGAAGAAATCGCATCATTTTTATCTTTTTTAGTTTCATTTGTTTGGCATTTGCTGCCAAATTAATGTATCTACAGGTATTTGATGATTCATATGTAAAAGCTGCCGACAACAATGCCATCCGAAAAATCATACAAATTCCTTTTCGTGGTGAAATTTATGACCGTAAAAACAAATTAATTGTTTTTAATACTCCAATTTATGATTTATATGTGACGCCCAAAAAGGCGGCTGCGATTGATACGAATCGATTTTGTCAACTTTTTGGAATTGATAAAGCGTATTTTATCAAACAAATGATCAAAGCGAAAGCCTACAGTAAATTAAAACCTTACTTGTTTATTCGGAACTTGTCAAAAGAGGATTTTGCTCGAGCTCAGGATGCAATGATTGATTTTCCAGGGTTTTCATTTGTAACAAATTCTTACCGGACTTATCAGTCCTTAGCTTTTTCAAATGCCTTAGGTTATGTTGCTGAAATTAATCCCAATAAATTATTGGATCAGAAAGATGACTATTATCGGCAAGGCGATTTAATTGGAATCAGTGGTTTGGAATCGTTTTATGAAGAAGTTTTACGTGGGCAAAGAGGTGTAAAATATCGGATGGTTAATAGCAATGGGGTTGAAAAGGGAGAATTCAAAAATGGGGAATTAGACATTAATCCGATTGCAGGTCAAAATTTATATACAAGTATCGATATTAAATTGCAAGAGTATGCGGATAGTTTGATGCGTCATAAGGTAGGTAGCGTGGTAGCCATTGAACCTAGTACAGGCGAAATTTTAACAATGGTTTCTGCGCCATCTTATGATCCAAGTATGTTGGCCGGAAGGAATTTTTCTAAATATTATGGAAAATTGGCAATGGATCCGATGAAACCCTTGATCAATCGACCACCTTCTGCTTATTATCGACCCGGTTCTACCTTTAAATTAGTGCAGGCCTTGGTGGGTCAGCAACTTGGCATCATCAACGCGGGTTCTGTTTTTACACATGCTGGTGCACCAGTTAAATGTCATAGCCATAATACTTCACATAATGATTTGCATAATGCCATTCAGTGGTCGTGTAATCCTTATTTTTATCACGCCTTTCGTAAAATTTTATATGATGGAACAACAGGTGATACATATGAACGCTCAGCTCAGGGCTTACGCCGTTGGGAAGAAATGGTAGCAAATTTCGGCTTCGGCCGAAAATTGGGGGTTGACTTAGGAAACGAAAAAAAGGGAAACCTTCCGAATGTAGAATATTATAATAAAATTTATAAAGGTGAGAAAACGTGGAAGTTTTCTAATATTTATTCCTTAAGTATTGGCGAAGGGGAGTTGGTCGTTAGTCCGCTTAAAATGGCCAATTTGGCTGCAATAATTGCGAATAGAGGATGGTATATTCCACCCCATTTGGTGAAAGGGGTTGGTGATAAAAAATCGATTGATCCATTTTATAAAACCGTTATTCCTGTCGGTGTTGATCCAAAATATTTTGGAGTAGTTGTTGCAGGTATGCGAGATGCTGTATTGCATGGTACTGTGGGTTCAGAAGGAAGGATACCTGATATCGTGATGTGCGGTAAAACAGGTACTTCACAAAATCAAAAAGGAAAAGACCATTCCATTTTCATTGCCTTTGCACCTATGGATAAGCCTAAAATTGCCATTGCAGTATTTGTGGAAAATGCTGGTTTTGGTGGTTTTGCAGCTGCTCCAATTGCTTCTTTAGTGATTGAAAAATACTTAAAAGGAAAAGTAGATCGTAAAGATATTGAAACCAAATTCATGAACATGAGTTACATGGGGAATGTGATTTCTGCGAATGGAAAATTAACAAATACGATTAAAAAAGATAGTACAAAACATGAAAAGCTTTAAACTCGATTGGCTGGCATTGTCCTTGTACATCCTCTTTGTCGTAATGGGATGGATGAATATCTATTCGGCGGTGTATAATCCTGAAGCGCCATTGTGGATATTTGATCCTGCATTTTATGAAACAAATGCAGGGAAGCAATTGGTTTGGCTAGCTACAAGTCTAGTGCTCATCATTTGTATCTTAGCCATAGATTTTCGATTTTTTGAAAGTTTTGCACCCTTTATTTATGGGGCATTTATTTTATTGCTCGTTGCCGTTCCATTTTTAGGGGTTACCATTAATGGTTCGCACTCCTGGTTTAAATTTGGTTCCATTACGATTCAACCAGCTGAATTTGCCAAGACCGCTACGGCATTACTTTTGGCTAAATATTTGAATGATCCGCAGGTTAATTTGATCAAATTTAAAAATCAATATACTGCCGCAGCGATTATTTTTTTGCCAATGGTGTTGATAATCGCTTCTAATGAAACGGGTTCGGCTTTGGTTTTTGCCTCATTTTTGATCCTGCTTTATCGGGAGGGATTACCTGGTGAATACCCAGGGCTCCTATTATCAATAATTACCATCTTGGTTTTGGCTCTAATGGTCAAGCCATTGAATATTTTAATTGTATTAGTCGTTATTGCCATCATTATTGCGCTTTCATTGCCGATTTATTTACAAAGGATGTATCAAACTTATTTGAAATTAGCGGCAGGCATTGCCATTGTCATGGCAATTACTTCTACTGTCGACTTTTTGGTAAATAATGTCTTAAAAGAACATCAGCGCAATCGAATTAAGGTGTTGCTTGATCCGGAATTTGATCCTCGAGGCCTGGGATATCAATTAACGCAATCCAAAATTGCCATTGGTTCTGGTGGATTTTGGGGAAAAGGCTATTTGCAAGGGACACAAACAAAATTTGACTTTGTGCCTGAGCAAAGTACTGATTTTATATTTTGCACAATTGGAGAAGAACAAGGCTTTTTTGGCGTATTTGTAGTGATTTCTTTGTTTTTGGTCTTTATGTGGAGGCTGATGTACTTGGCTGATCAACAACGTTCTCGATTTGCAAGGGCCTATGGATATGGCGTTGTAGGAATTATCTTTTTTCACTTCTTGGTTAATATTGGGATGACAATTGGTTTAATGCCTATCATGGGTATTCCCTTACCATTTTTTAGCTATGGAGGTTCGTCACTATGGTCTTTTACTATTTTATTATTTATCTTTCTGAAATTAGATGCACATCGAGCCGATATGCTTTCTCGTTAACCTATTGAATTATGAATACCGATAAAATTTCTTCAAAAGCGAAGCTTTTGATTTTAGTTGCCTCCTTAGGATACTTTGTTGATGTATATGATTTGATTTTATTTACGGTTGTTCGAAATCCAAGTTTAAAAAGCTTGGGTTTGGCTGGTGATGACTTATTAAATCAAGGACTCAATTTGATGAATATCCAAATGGGAGGGATGTTGATTGGAGGTATTTTATGGGGGATTTTTGGAGATAAAAAGGGTAGAAAATCTGTTCTGTTTGGGTCTATTTTGATGTATTCATTAGCCAATGTATTAAATGGATTAGTAACAGACATGACCACCTATGCTATTTTGCGTTTTATCGCTGGTGTGGGTTTGGCAGGTGAATTAGGAGCTGGTGTTACCTTAGTTAATGAAAGTCTTCCCAAATCAAAACGAGGAATAGGTACATTATTTATTGCAGGTGTTGGTGCATCTGGGGCCATATTTGCTCCTATTGTTGCAAATTTAAGTGCTGATCCTGAATGGTGGCGAACTTGTTATTATATCGGTGGTGGAATGGGCTTGGCTTTGTTGCTGATGCGCCTGGGTACTTTTGAATCTGACTTGTATAATGACATGCACAAAGACATCAAACGTGGTAATTTCATGCAATTATTCAGTAATAAGGAAATTTTTTTACGCTATTTGTATTGCATCTTGATGGGTGTTCCTATTTGGTATATTATTGGTATTTTAGCCTTCACCACTCCAGAAATCACAAAAATTATTGGCATTGATGGCTCGGTTACGGGTGGTGATGCGGTGATGTATTGTTATTTGGGATTAACCATCGGTGACTTCGCTGCGGGCTACTTAAGTCAATTGCTGAAAAGTCGTATCAAAGTAATGAACTATTATTTGTATGTGTCTATCGCCTTGATGATTTCTTATTTGTTTTTCATCAAGAACATTGATGTAGTTACTGCAAAAGTAATTCTTACCTTATTAGGTTTCTTCGGTGGTTATTGGGCGGTGTTTGTTACGACTGCCTCCGAACAATTTGGTACAAATCTTCGCTCAACTGTTACTACAACTGTCCCTAATTTTGTCCGTGGTTCTTTAATATTAGTTAGTTTGTTGTTTAAATATCTAATTAAATATGTTGGTTTATTGAATAGCGCTGCGATAGTAGGGGTAATTTGCTTTTCAGTGGCCTTGTTTGCGTTGTCGCGTTTAAAAGAGTCATTTGGTCAATCTTTAGATTTTGTTGAGTGATGGCCTTAATTTCAAAAAAGAAGGAGCATTATCGAATTAATAATCGCTTGCGAAAGTATTTGATCAAGTATAATCGTGAATATCCCATGACGATATCCTACGATGACCTTCTTCGATATGAAAATGCGATTACCCTATATGACAAGAGTGGAAACGATACACTTTGGGAAACAGTGTACTATTCACCTACCGATCGTCAGGAGGTTTTTGAAGCCTTGAAACAAATTTATGCGGATTTAAAAACAGATGGTAATGAAGAGGTAATTAAGCACTTAGTGATTGATCGTGTGGATTTTTGTACCTATGGGAATACACATCCCTTTCGTGTCCGAATCGTCAATGAGGTAAATGATAATTTCGATTATTTTTATATTAAAATTGCTGATGCAAGTCGTGTTTATGGTTTGGAGTTGGAACATATTCTTTCTCCTAATCGAATCAATTATGTGACTTATGGAAATACACTCGTGGAGGAACACATTGCAGGTGTTCCCGGGGATTTATTTTTGCAAAATGAGTCCTTGGAAGACTTAGAGTCGCCCGTTCGTTTGGCAAAGGAATTTGTTAAGTTCAATGAACGATGTTTGGTGCAATTATTAGGGGATATGCACAGTTCAAATTATGTCATCATTACGACCCCTGATTTTGAGGAAATTTATTATCGCATCCGTCCGATTGATTTTGATCAACAATGTTATGAAGGGAAGAAATCAGTTTATTTGCCCCAGTATTTTAAACAAAATAATCCATTGATAGAATTAGGGATGAAATTGATGACTTCCGAATCAATGCATCAATATCAAATTGAAGAGCGTTCAATGATTTCGAGTCGATTGAAATCAGAGAGTCAACGTGTTTACGATTTAATGGAAGTGATGGCTGTGGATGAAATTGCTCCTATTGACCATGTACATCAATTGCGCAAAGAATTAGCAAAGCACTATAAGGATAATCGATTTTTAACTTGTGAAACGATGGGACAAATCGTTTGGCATAGCCTTGAGCTAGTACGAAAGCATTAATTTTTCGATTGATAAGCGGCATATGCCATTAAACAGAATCCAATAATATAGGATAATCCTCCGATTGGGGCAATTGCGCCAAAAATTTTAATTCCTGTGAAGGAAATTAAATAGAGTGAAAGCGGAAAAATAATACTTCCAGCAATCACCATTCTGCCTGCTCGCCTAAGAATCTTATTGCTCATTTGGTTTTGCCAAACGCCAAGTAGGATGAGAGCTAAACCTCCATACATTTGGTATTTTGCAGCTGTTTCAAATGTTTCTAATCGATTGTTTGCAAGTAAGAAATCATGTAAACGATGTGCACCAAAGGCCCCCAATGCAACAGATAATGCTGCTTGAAGGGATCCGATCATTAAAATAGTATTTTTCATTGAATAAAAAAGCCTTGCTGAGCAAGGCTTTCAATTAAAAGGCTAAAGAAACTTTTAAATCGTTTAGTTTTCTTCTGATGGAGTCATCAATTTGTTTGTCTCCAACTCGTAGAATAAATCCACCAATTAGGCTTGTATCTACTTTTTCAACTAATTCGACTTCTTTTCCTGTATGCTTTTGCACAATTTGTGCGAAATTTTTCTTCTGATCGGCAGTTAATGCACTTGCACTAATAACCTCTGCTTTTTGAATGCCTTTGTGTTCTGCATATAAGCTGATAAACTGCTTTGCTATGGCTGGCAATACCTTTTCTCTGTTTTTATTTGTGATGATTTCAAATATCGCAAAAGAAATTGGGTTAAATGATTTTTTAAATAATTTGGTAAGAATAGCCAATTTATCTGAATGTTTGATGATTGGACTTTTCATGGCCAAAACTAAATCTTGACTTGCATCACATGATTCTGCAAAATCAACCATATCCTTATAAACTGCATCAACAGCTTTTTTTTCAATGGCTAGATCCAGAAGTGATTTTGCGTATCTGTTTGCTACGATTAATTCAGACATATCTGAGTTGTATTAAATTATAAAGAAACCTCTTTCATCCACTCAGAAACTAATTTTTCCTGAGCATCTTTGTCTTTTAATTGGCTTTTAAGTACTTTTTCAGCTAATTCTAAGGATAAAACAGCGGCTTCTTTTCTAATAGAAGCTACAGCAGCATTTTTCTCTTGTTCAAATGCAGTTCTTGCTTTTTCAATTTCAGCATTCGCAGCAGTTTGTGCATCATTTTTAGCTTGGGAAATCATTGCATCAGCTGCTTCTTTCGCTTGCTTGATTAGGGCATCTCTTTCTTGACGTGCTTCTGCAACTAGTTGCTCATTGCCTGCTTTCAAATCAGCCATCTCTTTACGAGTTGTTTCTGCTAATTTGATCGCTTCATCAATTGAGGCTTCACGCTCATTTAAGGAGTTTACGATTGGTTTCCAAGCAAACTTGCTCAATAAAAAGAACAAAAGTCCAAAGATGATAACTTGCCAGAAAATTAGTCCAAATTCGGGAGTAATTAAATCCATTGTATATTTTTTATTTTTATTCGAATTTAAAAACGTGTGACTTTTATCCCTAACGTTTAAAAGTCACACATTAAATATTGTTTTTCCTTTTTAAAGCTAACCTTTAAATGGAAATGATTAGATTACTTTAACGTAACCAATAAACAAATTACCGCTGCGAAAAGAGCAACTGCCTCAACGAAAGCAGCTACGATCAACATCGCACCTTGGATTTTTCCAGCAGCTTCCGGCTGACGAGCGATACCTTCCATTGCAGATGCACCGATGTTACCGATACCTAAACCTGCAGCGATAGCCGCTAAACCAGCACCGATACCTGCCAAACCTGTTCCGATAGAAACTTCCAATAAAACTGATAATAATGACATAATAATAAAATTAAGTTATGAATAAAAAATAAATACGTATTAATGATGATGCTCTTCAATGGCAGCACCGATGTAAGTCGAAACCAACATCGTGAAAATAAATGCTTGAATGAAGGCAACAATAAGCTCAATCACGTTCATAAATAAAGAGAATGGCACGACGGCTAATCCTAAAAAGGCGCTCTTAAAAATGAATATTAAAGAAACTAAGCTCAATAAAATAATGTGTCCTGAAGTTAAATTAGCAAACAAACGAACCATTAAAGAGAATGGTTTCATGAAAATACCAATAATTTCAACAGGTGTTAAAATTACTAACATCCACTTCGGTACACCTGGCATAGCAAAAATGTGTGTCCAATAAGTAGATTTACCGTTAAAATTCGTCACAAAGAAGGCAATAACAGCCAATACCATTGTGATGGCAATATTTCCTGTTACGTTTGCTCCACCTGGAATCAATCCTAACATATTGTTAAACCAAATAAAGAAGAAAATCGTCAATAAATAAGGCATAAAACGCTTGTAATGTTTTTTACCAATGTTATTTATCGCAATTTCATCTCTTACAAATAAAATAATCGGCTCAAATAACGATTGAATTCCTTTCGGTGCACGGTGAGGATTTTCAGCATATCTTTTTCCAATTCCAATAAAAATTGTCAATAATAAGATGGCTGAAATCAACATTGAAGTGACATTTTTCGTTATTGAGATATCCCATACCTTTTCACCATTCTCTGCATGAATCTTACCATGCTCTAATACAAAACCATTGTAAGGAATTTCTTCATGGTGCTCATTTACAAAATTGGATGACATGAATACCTGCAATCCTTTAGATTCTGTGTAGACAATACAAGGAAGTGGAATAGTTGCATGGAAATGTCCAACAGTAAATAAATGCCAATCGTGTTCGTCGGCAATATGATGTAAAATTAATTTACCTGCATCAAACTTTTCTTCAGCAGCAGCTTCAGCATGTTTGCTTGTATCAGCAACTGCTGCATGAGCCGTTTCTGCTACTGCATGAGCTTCCTGTCCCTCATTAGCAAAGCTTAGAAAACTGATAAAAGTTAATAATACTCCAAATAGAATATTTACAAATTGCATTTTTTGTTTGAAAACCCTTGCCAAATTGCTCATTCCCGCTTTTTTTACTTTTCTAAATTGATTTTTTTCTAAAAACGTCGCAATTTACGAAGCAATCCACTTATTTCAAAATATGTGCTAAATAAATAAAGTACAAAAAAGTTGATAATCAACAAGTAAATGTTTTCTGTCTTCAAATAAGCAAATACACCTATGAAAATTAAGCTACATAAAAATCGTAGACCTTGCATGGCCATGTGAAATGGGACAAGTTTTTCACTTTCTTTTTGCATACCCATGTTGTGCAATAGCTGTGATAAATAGCCTAAAAAAGCAAAAAATGCCCAAATCAATAAGACCTCGGCATGCAACCATTCGGGTTGAATGGCCTTTATACCAAAAATTAATCCCAATAATCCTGCATATGAAAGTATGTAGCGTATCATCTAGGCTAATTCGAGTTGTTTGAAGAAAGCTTCCATCGGATTAATTTCTAATCGGATTAGTTTTTGCCATAAACGAATCGCTTTTGTCATTAAACTGCTCTCAATGAGAAATCCGTCATGACCATAAAGCGAATCTATAACCTGATAAGAGGCATCCGGTATATGTTTTGCTAAAAATTCTTGTTCCACAATGGGGAACAAGGCGTCTGATTTAATCCCAATGACCAATGTTTTAGCCTTGATTTGTTTTAAAGCGGCAATAACTCCTCCTCGATTTCGTCCAACATCCTGACTGTCCATCATTTCTGATAAAACGTAGTACGAGTAGGCATTAAATCGTTGCGCAAGTTTTTCTCCTTGGTATCGCTGATATGAAATGGCTCTTAAATTATTGCCAAGTGAGTTTTCAGAACGCGTCTGTGTGATATGGTACGTTTCGTAGTTTCTATACGATATTAACGCAGTTGCACGGGCGGCCTTCATTCCCTCTATCCCAGCTGTGGGATGTGATTCTTTCCATGTTGGGTCCACTTCTATGGACATTCGTTGCGACTCATTAAAGGCGATGCCCCATGGTGAATGTACGGCATTGGTTGCCACTAAAATTAATTGTTCAAATAAATTTGGATGCATAATACCCCACTCCACTGCCTGCTGGCCACCCAAAGAACCTCCAATGCAAATTTTAATCTTCTTAATCTGAAGATGCTTTCTTAAAATTTCAAAGGAATTTACCACATCCCGAATGGTAACTTTTGGGAATTCATGAAAATAAGGAATTCCAGTTTTAGGATTAATTGATAAAGGACCTGTGCTACCATAATGGGACCCTAAGATATTGGCACAAACAATAAAATGTGATTCAGGATTAAATAATTTCCCTGGACCAACCAATCCCTGCCACCAATCGGCAACATCCTGACTACCCGTAAACGCATGACAAATCCACACCACATTATCTCCTTTCTCATTCATTTTGCCAATTGTTTGGTAGGCAATATGCAATTGAGGAAGTGTTTCTCCTAATTCTAAGGGAAAAGAATGTTCGTATTGATATGTTTGAAAATTAACCTGCATACAAGAAAGGTTTATATTTCCCTCAACATTTTGTTGGGGTAGGAATTAGCACCTTAACGAAAACTTGTTCATTTGGTTGCCAGAAGTTCGTTGAGCCTAGTCTCTCCCTTCTTCTTTATAAATCAATGCAGTAGCAATTGACTTGTCCACAAAGATAGTCGTTTTTGCTTATTTTGCCTAGGTGTTGTGAATTTTTCTTAAAAGCCAAGGCAAAAGGTTGGGAAAAAATCGTTTAACAAATAGCCCAAAGGCTTCTTTTTTACCACCGATAAAAAATTCATTTTTACTTTCTGCAACTGCTTGTTTGATTTTTTCGGCTGTCCAATCAGGATCCAATCCTTTGGCCTGGTTTGGGTCCATTTTGCCATAATGACCTCCTTTGGCATCCATGGCATGAATGGAAATATTCGTTTTGATATAGCCTGGCAAAACAGTGGTAACGCGAATGCCATATGGGTGCATTTCCGCTCGTAAGGAGTCGAAAAATCCAATTAAGGCATGCTTGGATGCTCCATAGGCAGCTCTTCTTGGCGTGCTGATGCGCCCTGCAACAGATGCAATGGGTACAAAAATACCGGATTGTTGGAATTGAAATTTCGGTATGAGTTGTTGAACAAGGTGTACGATGGAAAAGAAATTGATTTCAAACAATTTTCGATAGACCTCAAATTCGGTGTCAAGCACAAAGGATCGCTGGCTGACGCCAGCGTTTAAAAATACGATGTCTATTTGACCAAACTCTTGGTAAATTTCTGCAACTTTTTCAGCATGACAAGCAAGGTCTGTCATGTCAAATGGCAATACTTTTACCTTATTCAACGAAGTGTGGCATTTTTCTGCCACGCGTTGTAATTCCTCTTCTCTTCTTGCGGAGAGAATTAAATTGGCATTTTCTCTAGCATAAGCATAGGCCAAGGCTTCTCCAATTCCAGAAGATGCTCCGGTAATCCAGACGGTTTTCACAAAAATTGTTAATTGTTAATTGTTAATTTTTTCTGGCTCACTTTGCTTACTGGCTCACTGGCTCACTTTTTTCTGTAAAAAACAGCACAAACAACACCAGCACCACAGCTGCAATGCCTGCAGGAACCATCCATACAGCTTGCCAATCATGTACGCCATTGATGGTGTACTTGTCTAATATTACTCCAGAAATTTTAGAACCAATACCCATCCCAATTCCATAGGTCGCAAAGGTGATTAAGCCTTGTGCAGAATTTTTAATTTTTTCTCCTGCTTGTCGATCGGTATAAATTTGACCCGTCACAAAAAAGAAGTCATAACAAACCCCATGTAAAATAATTCCTAAAAACAGAATCCACTCACTGCTGATGCCATCCCCGTAGCCAAAACATAAAAAACGGACAATCCAAGCAACCAGGCCGACCAATAGCATTTTCTTTACGCCGAGCCGAGCAAATGCAAGCGGAATAAGTAACATAAAAACTACTTCTGAGACCTGTCCAAGCGACATCTTATTTTCTACATTGCTCATGTGTGATTCGGTCAGAGATGGATTCGCTAAGGCATAATAAAATGATAGAGGAATGCATATCAAGATCGAGGAAATAAAGAAAATAACAAATGATCTGCTTTTAAATAAGGACAAGGCATCTAATCCCAAAATCTGACTCACACTTGCATTTGCGTCAGCTTTAGGGGGTGTATCTGGTAGAAAAAATGCGAAAACGCCTAAAAATAAAGATGTAAACATGGAGATTTTAAAAATGGATACATCTCCTCCAATGCCATAAAATCCAATAATATTCGTTACCACAATCCATGCGATTGTTCCCGTTACTCGAATACTTGGAAATTCTTTTTCTGGATTTGCCATTTGGTTCATGGCAATTGAATTGGATAAGGATAAATTAGGAGCAAAGGTCAAAGTGTAAGCTAAAATATACCAGAAGAAATCATCTGCACTTGTGTTTTGTGCTAAAAAATATAAAATGATTGCCCCGACGATATTTAATACGCCCATTACTTTTTGGGCAGCAAAAAATCGATCTGCAATTAATCCAACAAAAAATGGTGCAGCAACAGACGCAATGGAGAAAGTCGTGTAGGCCATCCCAACTTGGTCGCCCGTTGCATGCAAGGATTCAAGTAAATATTTGCTCATTTGTCCATACCAAGAACCCCAGGTAAAAAACATCAAGAACATCATAAACATTAATTGAATTTTTGTTGAATTTTTCATAATTGGTTTAAAAATTTGATTCAATGTACAAAAATTAATTTTTTTTTAAATTTTTTATTTTTTTTTATTCAACAAAACTTTATCAATTCTAAACCTTCAAAGAAGGATTTTTCAGTTTTGAGTTGAAAAATATTCAAATTTAAAATCATCTTTTTTCTTTTTTTCAAAAAATAGTCAAAAATCGATCGATTTTTAATGTTAAAGGCTGATTTTCAGTTTGATGAGAAAATTTTGAAATCAAAAAAAAAGAATGTTTTTTCGCATCACAATCACCAAAAGATGGAACTTTTACATATTCTTTTAATTGCGGGAAAACCAACGGGCGACTTTCAGGGGTCTTTTCAGGTGTTTAGTTCCTTTTTTATTGGAATCTCTTTGATTTTGATTGCCATTGGTGTAATCCTTAAAACGCAACAAAATTATTGGTTCTCTCATTCACTTGTGACTACAGGTAAAATTGTTGAATTATCTAAAAGATATTCACGTGATGATCATTTTGGAAAATTTCCAACATATTTTCCCATTGTATCCTATTTGGTAAATGGAAGTGAATTTAAAAAGGAGTCGGAGGTTGGTGTAAAATCAGAGGAAGTCTTGGGTAAAGAGGTTCCGGTACGTTATTTGAGTGAAAATCCAAATGATTCAACTTTGAATGTTGATAATTCCCCAGTGATGAGTTCGTATCTGTTTTTTGTATTGGGCGGTCTCTTATTGATCTCCTCGCTCGGTATGATTTTCATCATCAATAAATAATTCTAGCACAGTACTTTCTTTGTTTATAAGAATTTACTTTTATTTTTGTTCAAAATCTAGAACAAATGGAAACATTAGCCAAAGAAAAATCAGAATTTCGTAATTACGAACAAGGAGATATTACCGCAGCCGTAAAGGAGCATTATCGCAAAATGCGTTCTCGACAAACCTACGAGTACGTCCAGCGAATGAAGAAGAAATATTTGACTTTTGAACGTCCGATGGATTTGTGGGACATGATGGAGAAGTTAAATACCTTGGTTGATGTGAGTGATCCGGATTTGAACTTGCCAAACATTATCCACTTATTGCAAACTTCAGAGGGGATGCGCCGCGAGGGTCGACCTGACTGGATGCAATTATGTGGTTTGATTCATGATTTAGGGAAAGCCATGTATTTATTTGGAAGTGATGAGGATGGAACGAGTCAAGCTGAACAATGGGGCTTAGTGGGTGATATTTTTGTTGTTGGGGCTAAATTGCCTGATACCTGTGTGTATCCTGAGTTCAATGCATTAAATCCAGATATGCAAGATGCTCGATACAATACAGACTTAGGTGTGTATGAAGAGGGATGTGGATTGGATAATTTATCATTGGCCTGGGGGCATGATGAATATTTATACCAAGTGTTGAAAAACCATAAAGAAAATACGATTCCTGCAGAAGGAATGGTTATGATTCGCTATCATTCATTTTATCCTTGGCATACAGGCGGGTCCTACCGTCAGTTTATGAATGCGGGGGATGAGAAATACTTGGAATTAATCAAAGATTTTAACCAATATGATTTGTACACGAAGTCTCCTGTTGTTCCAAATTATGAGGAATTAAGACCGTATTACGAGCCAATCGTGGAGAAATACCTTGGAAAAGGACCTATTTACTGGTAAACTACCAGCCGTCGTCTTTTTTCGGTTTAATATTTGCTGTACTTGGTTTTTTAGGTGCAGGCTTTGCAACAGATTTTGATGAAGTACTTGAGGAAGCGGCAACGCTTCCTTTTGTTTCTGTTCCTAAATCAAC
>JBEGQV010000065.1:0-3528 GCA_041180785.1 Bacteroidota bacterium
CAGAACAAGGCAACCAAGACCGTTGGATTCCAGATGCACTTGCAGCCTATCAAATGGCAAGAGGCAAAGATAACATGATGGCATGGATGGCCTCAAAAGGTGCGCAGAAAGCGCGCTTGTCAGGTGAAAAAGAGGCAAAAGAGGTAAAAAATCCAAGTACAGAAGGACAAGAAAACGGATTGGATGTTGTCGTTGAAGATGTAATCATCAAATCGGGTGTTTTCAAATTACGTGAAGGCTCTGGCTTTGTCATCAAAGTGAAAAACAGGGGAACGAAGGCCTTAGAAAAAGGAACCGTGTTGCCATTGTATTTGACGATTGAAGGTCAGGGGGCTAAAATTGAAATGGAATCTTACACGTTTACCGACGGAATTTTACCGGGACAATCAGGCCTAGTTACCAAAAATACAAATGGTCCGTGGACCGGCAATTTTGGTTGGACAGCCGAACAACCGGGTGCTTATCAAATGACCATTCAATTGGACCGTTCAGCTACTTTAGGCGAAAGCAACCGCAACAACAATGTGTTCCGTAAGAATTTAGTGGTTAATTCAGGGCAAAACCTCGACGGCTACATTACCGAAAAAATGTTTAGAGGTGCTGCAAATGCGTGGTCTGCCACAGAAATTGCTGCTGTTTTGCAAAACATGAAGGAGGTGCAATCCGTAGGGATGTCAGGGGCCCTTAAAGGGTTAGCAAATGCATGGAATGTGAAGAAAGAAGCAAACCTTTCCACTGCACAAAAACAATTTGTAGCCTCCTTGGCTGGAAAAGTTTCTCCATCAGACGACGGGTACTTAAGTAGGTTAGCAGAAGTTTGGAAAGTTGATCTTCCGAATCAAGAACAAGGACCGGTTGTCAAAATTGTTTTAAAGACGGTTAAAGAAGAAATGAAGTACGATCAGAAATCATTTGAAGTTCCGGCAGGAGCAACCGTTGAATTGGTGTTAGAGAACATGGATGCCATGCAACACAATTTGGTGATTGGCCAAATCGGATCTATGGAAAAAATCGGATTAGCGGCCGACAAAATGATTACTGCTGCCGATGGCGTTGCCAAGAATTATATTCCAAACTTGCCGGAAATTATTGCTTATACGCCATTGGTTGATCCGGATGGTCGTGTAAAATTACGCTTCAAAGCACCAAGTACCCCTGGTGATTATCCGTATGTGTGTACCTTCCCAGGTCACTGGAGAATCATGAATGGGGTGATGAAAGTGAAAAACTAAGAATTGAAGAACTGAAGAATTGTAGAACAGTAGAATGTTGAAATATATAGTAGTTTACGGTTCCTATTGAATAGGGGGCGGAGGAATTGAAGTTCTTCTGCCCTTTTTTTTATCAGTAAGTTGATAGGAAATATCTTTTCGTTTTTTTATGGGGAACATCTTCCCCTTACCCCCTGCAATTTAATGCAATAAAATATAAGATGTTTTATAATTTCTAGAACGCCCCTTATTTTTATTTAAATTAATTCTAAATAAGCTTGTTTGTTATGTGTTCAGCACGTACATTTGTGCACTATTTAAAATTAGTCTAAATAAAAATATAATGAAAAATATAGGAATACTCTTGTTTTGGGCCTGTTCGTTTGGACTTTTCGGACAAAAGGGCTCAATTGTGGGACATGTAGAAAACAATTTGCACGAAACGTTACCTGGTGCCAATGTGCAATTAAAAGGCACCGTGCGAGGGGTTGAGACCAATGCAAAAGGGGATTTTGTGCTGAAAGGATTAAAGGCCGGAACGTACACACTTCAAGTAACTTTTGTAGGACATCAAACTTTTTTGAAACAAATCAACTTAAAAGAAGCCGAACAACAAACCGTTCAGGTGCAATTGAAAGAATCCGTTGAATTGGGAGAGGTAGTTGTTTCAGCGAATGCTGGAATTAAGGGGAATGAATTTATGTCGGAGGTAAATGAGTATACCTTGGCAGCCGGGAAGAAAAATGAGCTGATTAAGCTTGACAACCTGAACGCCAATTTGGCCATGAACAATGCGCGACAAGTATTTTCCCGAACACCTGGCATCCAAGTGTGGGAAAGCGATGGGTCTGGAATTCAATTAGGTGTAGCATCACGTGGACTCTCCCCCAATCGTTCCTGGGAATTTAATGTGCGCATGGATGGCTACGATATCACACCCGATCCCATGGGTTATCCAGAGGCCTACTATTCTCCACCAATGGAGGTGGTCGATCGCATCGAAATCATTCGTGGCGCAAGTTCTTTGCAATATGGTCCCCAGTTTGGAGGATTGATGAACTTTGTCCTACGCAAACCGGATAAATCTACCAAACTTTTAATCGAATCACAACAGACAACAGGTAATAACAATTTGTTGAGCTCCTTTACCTATGTGGGCGGTACGCTCGGACGATTAAGCTACACGTCCTATTATCAAAAAAGATCAGGGAATGCTTGGCGACAAAACTCCTATTTTAATACCGACCACTCACATGCAGAACTTTCCTATGCCCTAAGCAACAAATTGAAAATAGGGGCTCAGGCAACCTATATGTACACCATTTCGCAGCAACCGGGGGGACTTACTGAAGCACAATATGCGCAAAATGCCCAGCAAAGTACCCGCGAACGCAACTGGTTTTCCAATCCATGGTTCATTTATGCCCTCACAGCCGATTATGTGTTTAATGAGCGCGCCAAATTGAGCTGGAAAAATTTTGGCACCATTGCCGAGCGTAGTTCGGTCGGATTTACCAAAGCAATAACCGAGGCAGATGTTAATGGGCCACGTCAAGTGGATCGCGATTATTATAAAACCTTTGGCTCAGAATTGCGTTATATTTTGGAATATACAACGGGTACTTGGCATAATACCTTGGCCACCGGAATTCGTTATTTTTCTGGAGAAATTGATCGTAAACAACTTGGGGTTGGAACGAACGCTAAGGACATGGATTTTTCCATTTCAGGCCTATTTACCAGAGATTTGGTTTTTCATAATACAAATGTTGCCGCTTTTGCCGAAACCATTTTGCGACCAACGGACAAACTGTTGTTTACGATAGGGGCTCGCTCAGAACAAATTGAAACACGTATGGAAGGTCAATATGGGCTGAGCAGTTCCGGTGCGCCAATTGCTGCAGTGCCAAGTGCCCGAAGTAGATCATTTGTCTTGTTTGGAGCAGGAGCTGAATACAAGGTAACAAAAGACAGCAAATTTTATACCAACATTGCACAGGCCTACCGTCCTGTGCTTGCATCTGATTTGTTGCCCCCTGCTACCACCGACGTCATTGATCCCAACTTAAAAGATGCCGCTGGATATAATATTGATTTCGGATTTCGAGGAACTAAAGGAAATTACCTAACCTACGATGTGGATTATTTTTATTTGGATTATAATAACCGAGTGGGGGTTATAACGCAAACAAATGACGCAGGGACAAAATACCAATACCGGACCAATTTAGGACACTCTGTTTCGCAAGGAGTGGAGGCGTATGTTGAGTTTAGTCCGACCGCCGCTTGGTCGAACAACAAACAATTGGGCAACCTT